>JABIST010000380.1 GCA_018700215.1 Dehalococcoidia bacterium
CGCGCTCGAAGAAGTGCGCAGCATCCTGGTCAGCGCCGCGGGTAGTGCTAGTTCGACGGAAGAGATCGACGGCCTGACCGCAGACCTCGCGGCCGAGGACTGGCCGGTTGTCCGCCTGATCGAGCGCTTCGTCATGGACGAGAACGTCGCCGAAACCTTCGAGGCCCCTGCCAACGAGGTCGATCGCCTCTTCTACGGCTACAGCCTGCTCGTCTGCCTCCCGGACGGCCTCTCCCACCCGCCGTCCGTCGGTACCGGAACCGTCATGCGCCCCGCCACCCTCCGCGGCTACGCCCAACAAGCCGGCTTCGCCGACATCGAAGTGCTCCCCATCGAGAACGACTTCTTCCGCTTCTACAAGCTCCTCTAAACGGGGCGGTTCCAGTCGGTGAACGACGCAGACTACCTCCTGACGAGGTTTGCAAAGAATTGCTCAGATCCCTCGAAAGGGGGATGCGGGACCTGCTCGCGGCGCTACACTCATAAGGGTTAATATTTCATTTGGGACCTGGGTCCCGTGAGAGCCTGAGGCGTGAGCGCTATGAGTTCAGTCGTCCTGTTCGCCGTCACCCCAATTGCCATCATCCTCACGGTGGTTGCGGCCACCTGGATCGTTGGCGCCCGACGACGAGGACGATTCCTCCGCGAAGCTGGCGTCGTTCTCTTCGCCTACTTTGCCTATTTCCTGGCCCGTGGCGTCACCGAAGGCAACTTTGCCGAGGCGCGCGATCACGCCCAGATCCTCGTCGAGTTCGAGCAATCCCTCGGCATCTTCGTGGATCCCAGCACCCAGGCCCTCATCCTCAGCCAGACCGCGATCATGAAGGTCGCCAACTGGATCTACGTCTGGGGGCACTGGCCCGTCGTCGCTGCCGTCATCATTTGGCTCTTCGCGAAGCGTCCAGACGCCTACCTCCTGTACCGCAACGCCCTGCTCATCTCCGGTGCCATCGGGCTCGTGCTCTACGTCACCTTCCCCGCCGCCCCGCCCCGCCTGCTCGGCATGGGCTTCGTCGATACCGTCTTCGATCAGTCCACCTTCGCCGGGATCATGCAGCCCAACTCACTCACCAATCAGTACGCCGCCTTCCCCAGCCTCCACTTCGGCTGGAGCCTCCTCATGGGCATCGCCATCATGCGTGAGGCGCACTCTGCCAAGCTTCGCCTGCTCGCCCCATTCCTGCCCATCGCAATGCTGCTCGCCGTCGTCATCACCGCCAACCACTACATCGTGGATGCGGTTGCCGGCGGCATGGTCGCCATCATCGCTCTCCAGCTCGCGCAGGTGGTCCGCCGCCTCAACCCACTCCGCATCGAATGGGTCGGCTGGGGCAACGCCGTCGCCTCCGTCCCCCAGCTCTCCGAATCCGCCCTCACCGGCCCCGGTGTCTCGCCCCACCACGCCCGCCAGGCCCGCCTCGAACTCGAAGCACGCCTCGCTGAACACGCCGTTCGCGCCGTCATCCCCCCTTCCTGAGTCCCGTTCGAAACCCCACGCCGCCCCCGCCGATACTCCCGAGTCCCCCCGCGTCCGCTAGCATGCCTCCCAACAATCTGTGGATGGAGGCGCGCGATGCAAGAGTTCGAGGGCAAAGTAGCTGTGGTCACCGGAGCCGCCTCCGGAATGGGACGCGCCTTCGCTGAACGCTTCGCACAGGAAGGCATGCGCGTCGTCCTCGCGGACGTCGAAGCACCCGCCCTCGAAGCCACCGTCACCGAATTCCGCCAGCGCGAATTCGACGTCATCGGCGTCCAGGCCGATGTCTCCAACCAGCAGGCCGTCGAGGACCTTGCAAACCAGGCATTCGAGCAGTTCGGCGCCGTCCACATCCTCTGCAACAACGCCGGCGTCGCCGGCGACCTCGATTTCATCGGCGAACGCAACAAGCCCCTCTGGGAGCAATCGCCATCGCTCTGGGACTGGACCTTCGGCGTCAACGTCTCCGGCGTCCTCTACGGCATCAAAGCCTTCCTGCCGCGCATGCTCGAACAGGGCGAACCGGCTCACGTCATCAACACCGCCTCCATGGCCGGCCTGCTCGGC
>JABIST010000058.1 GCA_018700215.1 Dehalococcoidia bacterium
ATCGAGGCAGAGATTGGCGGCTTCACCCCGGTCATCGAGTACGCCGTCCTCACCCGCCACCACCTGGACGCCTACCGCCACTACCTCTCCGGCGCACAACTCCGCCTTGCCGTCGTCCCCGAACCTGCCGCGAAGGCAACCCCACTCACCCACCTCCTCCGCGACGAACTCACCGGAATCGGCTACTGGACCGATGACGCCAAGCCAGCGGTCGCCGCCCAGGCCGCCTTCGACTCCGGTTCCGCCTCAATCGACTGATCACCGCCACCCGGGGCGGTACACTGAGGACGCTATGTCTGCGCCCTTAACCGAAACCACAACCGCCGACGACGCGTCCCTCGTGAAGCGCCGCCTCCGCGTCCCCAAAGACGGCCCGCTCAATCCCGAGCAGGGCGTCGAAGCGCTCCGCCGCGCGCTCGAATCCGGCCACCCCTGGTACCCCGCACTGCTCGAAGTAGTCGGCCGCTGGTCCGCCGCCGACGAAGAAGTCGAAGGCGTCATCTACCGCTTCCTGATCGATGGCGAAGCCTTCGATTGGCTACTGCTCGCCCAACGCCTGCTCGACGAAGTCGATGGCCTCTTCCCGCAGGAGGAAGCCGAACGACTGCTGCTCTTCGGCATCCCGCCGGACGACAGCAGCGAAGAAGAATTCGCGCGCGCCATCGGTGGGCCCAAGCACCGCGCCCACCTCAACTTCCAGTACGGCGTCACCATCGAAGAGCTGCTGCTCCTCGCCGCTGAACTCGAACTCCAGAAAGCCGGCCGTCTCTCCGGCGCCGGCCAAGCAGAACCGGACATCCTCGCCTTCGAGCGTGTCTACGGTAAGAAGCTCGAAGAACTCCAGCTCCTCTACGCCACCGAAACGGCCGGTGTCATCCTCACCCGCATGCGCCAGTCAGAGTTCCAGTCGTTCATCTACTGGCTGTCAAAATACCGGCTGCGCAACAGCGAGCCAGCGCGGGTCGCCTCCGACACCCGCAAGGCACTCGCCCTCATGTCCCGCATGGAGCCAGGCCGCATCCGCCTCGGTCGCCTTGATAACCGCACCGTCGACCTTGAGCCGCCAAAGCCGACCAAACGTCCCGCCAGCGCGAAGCGCACACGTGCCGCCCGCAATCTCTCGGCCCACCCCGGCGGGGAATAGAACAGAAACCCCACCCGGCACCCGGTCAACCGGCTAGCTGCGCGCCTCCACCGGCGGCGCCGCTGGCTTGCTCGGCAACAATGCCCGCACTGACCGCGCAATCCCGTCCACATCAATCCCACAGGCGGCACGCTGCTGCGCCTGCGTCGCGTGCTCCACAATCTCGTCCGGCAGCGCAATCGCCCCCAGGAACCGGTCCGCCATCCCGTGCTCAGCCAGCAGCGACAGCACCGCCTCGCCAAAGCCACCCGCGCGCACGTTGTCCTCAACCGTCACCACGCCGCCGGTCCGCTGCGCCGCGCCAAGGATCAGCTCCTCGTCCAGCGGCTTCGCGAACCGCGCGTTGATCACCGCCGCGCTCGTCCCTTCACCCTGCAGCAGCTCGGCCGCCTCCAGGCAGTCCGGCAGCACCGCACCCAGCCCCACCAGCGCCACATCCGAGCCCTCGCGCAGCGTCGTCCCACTGCCGATGCGAATCCCATCGCCCAGGCCCACCGCGATCTCGCTCGGCGCCCGCCCGCGCGGGTAACGAATCGCGAACGGCCCGTCGTGCGCCATCGCCGTCTTCAGCAGTGCCTCCAGCTCCGCGTCGTCCACCGGCGCGGCAATCACCATCCCCGGCAGGCAGCGCAAGAAACTGATGTCCGCGAACCCCTGGTGCGTCCGCCCGTCCTCGCCCACCACGCCCGCGCGGTCGATCGCGAACACCACCGGCAGCCCCTGCACCACCACGTCATGTACCACCGAGTCGAACCCGCGCTGCAGGAACGTCGAGTAGATCGCCACAATCGGTCGCATCCCCGCCGCCGCCACACCGGCCGCCGCGGTCACCGCATGCTGCTCCGCGATGCCCACGTCTAACACCCGATCCGGGAACTCCTCCTGCAACGCCGTCAGACCGGAGCCCTCCAACATTGCCGGCGTAATCACCACCACCCGCTCATCCGCCAGGCACAGCTCACGCGCCGTATCACCGAACACCTGGCTGTACGTCCGCCCGCCCCCCGAACCGTTCGAAGGCTCCTTCATCCAGAACGTGCCAGAGTGGCTCCGCACCGGATCCGCCTCCGCCTCCGGCACCCCGTGCCCCTTCTGCGTCAGCACATGCACCAGCGCCGGCTTCCCCGTGAAGTGCCGCACCGACTTCAGCGTCGACTCCATCACGTCAATGTCGTGCCCATCAATCGGCCCGTAGTAGTCGAACCCAAGCTGATCCCAGAACCCCGACTGCACGATGAAGTCGCGTGGCACCCGCTTCAGTCGCCGCCACTCGTCCCACAGCCGATCGCCCGCCGGCAGGTGCGTCACAAAGTTCTTCAACTCAACCTTGAAGTCGCGGTACGCCGTACCCACCCGCAGCCGGTTGATACTCCGATTGATCGCGCCCACGTTCGGCGAAATCGACATCTCGTTGTCGTTCAGCACCACAATCACATCGCTCGCCATGTGGCCCAGGTGATTCAGCGCCTCGAAGCTCATCCCCGCCGTCAGCGCCCCGTCGCCCACCACCGCCACAATCTCGTGCTCCTCGTGCCGCAGATCGCGAGCAATCGCGTACCCCGCCGCCGCCGAAAGCGCCGTCCCCGCGTGCCCCACACCAAACGAGTCGTGCTCACTCTCGCGCCGGTCCGGGAACCCCGCAATGCCACCCTGCCGCCGCAGCGTCCCCATCTGCCCGCGTCGCCCGGTCAAGATCTTGTGAACGTACGCCTGGTGTCCCACATCCCAGATGATCTTGTCGTACGGCGTGTCGAACACCCGATGCAGCGCCAGCGTCACCTCAACAGCACCCAGGTTCGAAGCCAGGTGCCCGGCATCGCCGTTCTCGTGAACAATGTTCACCAGCAGCTCGCGCACCTCGGCAGCCAGCGCCGTCATCTCGTCGCTGCTCAGCGACTTGAGATCGCGCCCCTGGTCCAACGCCGTCAGCAGATCCGTCATGACACTCCCGAGGTCAGGCCATCGCCCGATGTCCGAAGGATATCCGCTATCCACGATAGCGGTCTGCTTCGCCTGCCACACAAACGGAACAGCCCCGGGAAGAGCTCCGCGGCTGCCCGGCTCAAAGCCCCTCAGTCGCTTCGGTCAGTCACCGTTCTTGACCACAATCTGCGTCGGCTTCGCCCTCCCCAGCAACTCGCCCCCCTGCTCGGAAATGTCTACCGGCAGCGTCCCTTCGTCGAACAGCTTCGCGAGGGCCCCGAAGAAACTGTCGTCGAACAATGTCGGTCACCATCTGAAATCCCGTCTTCAGCGGTTCCTACTGGCTCACTTGCCCCGATCAGGGCCCTCAATCTCTGAATCAAGGTCCAGATTGACCAAATACCACGTCAATTCATCTGAGTCGCCTTCACTCATATTCTATATACAACTCAACAACCCATCGCTATACTGCCTTTATGGCAACTGACTTCTACAAAGTGCTCGGCGTCCCCAAAAGCGCCTCCGACAAGGACATCAAGTCCGCTTTCCGCCGCCTCGCCCGCAAGTACCACCCCGACGTGAACCCCGGCGATACCGATGCGGAGCGTCGCTTCAAGGAGATCTCGCAGGCCAACGAGGTGCTGGGCGATACCAAGAATCGCGTCGCCTACGACAAGTACGGCGAACAGTGGCAACACGCCGATAAGATCGAAGAGTCCCGCAGGCGCCAGGGCGCCGGAGGCTTTCCCGGCGGCGGTGGAGGCCACGGCGGCCAGAGCTTCCAGTTCGAGGGCGACCTCTCCGATCTCTTCAGCGGTGGCGGCAATGGCCGCTTCGACTCACTCTTCCGACGCGCCGCCGGCCGCCAGCGCGGCCAGGACCTCGAGCACAGCGTCAGCGTCACCCTCAACGAGGCGTATCACGGCGCCACCCGCACCGTGCAACTCAGCACCGGTGGTGGTCCCGGCGCACGTATCGAGGTGAACATCCCGGTTGGCGTCGCGGACGGCCAGCGCATCCGCCTCTCCGGCAAGGGCGCACCTGGCATGAACGGCGGCAAGCCCGGTGACCTCTTCCTCAGCATCCGCGTCCAGCCGCATCCCAGCTACAAGCGGGATGGCAGCAACCTCCGCGTCGTCGTCGATGTACCCGTCGCGGACGCGGCACTCGGCGGCGAGGTCCACGTCCCCACGCTCAAAGGCAAGGCACTCGCCCTCAACATCCCCGCCGGCACCCAGGCCGGTCGCACCTTCCGCCTCGCCGGCCAGGGCATGCCCACCCCTCGCGCCAGCGATCCCGAGAAATCAGGGTCCGGCGGCTTCGGCGATCTCCTCGCCGAGGTTCGCCTGGTCCTCCCCGACGAGCTGACCGACGAGCAGCGTGCCCTCTTCGAACAACTCCGCGCATCGTCCACCAGCGAGCCCGCGGCCGCAGGCGACGGAGGGAGCAGCGCATGAGATACGACGAACACCCGATCCCGCGGCACGAACCGGTCTTCCAGATCTCAATCGTCGCCCGCATGATCGGCCTCCACCAACAGACCATCCGCTCCTACGAACGGATCGGCCTCGTCTCACCTCACCGCACCGCCGGAAATACCCGCCTCTTCTCACACGAAGATGTCGAGCGCCTGCGTACCGTCACCCGCCTCGTCAACGATCTCGGCGTCAACCTCGCCGGCGTCGACGTGATCATGCGGATGACCCACCAGATCGAGCTGCTCCAGAAGGAACTCGAGCAAACCCGCGCCGAACGAGACCAACTCCGAGGCGGCACGCGGCACTGACCCGCCTGCCCGCCGCTAGGCAACTGACTGAATCCCGCCTCCAGACAACTGACCGAATAGCGAAGCAGGAGCTTCCAAATGATGAGACAAGACCGATTCACCGAGCAGGCTCAGGCCGTCCTCCAGGCCTCCCAGGAGATGGTCCGCCAGACCCGCCACTCCCAGTGGGACGTGGAACACGTCTTCTTCGCGCTCGTCCAGCTCAAAGACGGCCTCGCACGCGATGTCCTCCAGAAGGTCGGCGTCGACCCGGACGCACTCGGTCGCGCCATCAAAGCCCAGCTCGATGTCATCCCCAAGCTCGGCAGCGACGTCGTCCAGATCTACACAACCCCCCGCGTCGTCGGCCTGCTCGAACGCGCCAACGCCGAGGCCGATCGACTCCAGGACGAATATGTCGGCGTCGAGCACCTGCTGATCGCCATCGCCGATGAGCGCGAGGGCGAATCCGCTCGCATCCTCACCGAGTTCCAGATCTCCAAGGAGCGCATCTACCAGGCCCTGCGTGACGTTCGAGGTTCCGCCCGCGTCGACTCCCCCACCGCCGAGTCCAGCTACCAGGCGCTCGCCCGCTACAGCCGCGACCTCACCGAGATCGCCCGCAGCGGACAACTCGACCCCGTGATCGGCCGCGCCCTCGAGGTGGACCGCGTCATGCAAATCCTCAACCGCCGCACCAAGAACAACCCCGTCCTCATCGGCGAGGCGGGCGTCGGCAAGACCGCCATCATCGAAGGCCTCGCCCAGCGCATCGTCGATGACGACGTCCCGGACCGCCTCCGCAACAAGCGCGTCATGGCGCTCGATATGGGCCAGCTCCTCGCCGGCTCCAAGTTCCGAGGCGAGTTCGAAGAGCGCCTCCAGGGCGTCATGCGGGAGGTCAAGGACTCCGCAGGCGAAATCATCCTCTTCATCGACGAACTCCACCAGGTCGTCGGCGCCGGTGGTGCCGAAGGTGCTATCGATGCCAGCAACATGATGAAACCCGCCCTCGCACGCGGCGAACTCCACGTCATCGGTGCCACCACCCTCGATGAGTACCGCAAGCACATCGAGGAAGATCCCGCGCTCGAACGCCGCTTCTCCCCCGTCTACGTCGAGGAGCCCACCGTCGAGGACGCCATCGAGATCCTCAAGGGCATCCGCCCCAAGTACGAAGAGCACCACGGCGTCCGCATCACCGACGAAGCAATCGACGGCGCCGTGCGCCTCAGCGCTCGCTACGTCACCGAACGCCGCCTCCCCGACAAGGCAATCGACCTGATCGACGAAGCCTCATCCCGCCTCGTCATCCAGAACGAGTCAATGTCCCCCGAGCTGCGCGATCTCAAGCGCCGCCTCGACGAGATCAGCGAGCGCCTCGAAACCGCCGCCCAGCGCGAAGATTTCGAGGAAGCCGCCCGCCTCAAGCAGGACGTCCTCTCCCTCCAGTCCGAGTACGAGCAGGCACGCGATGCCTGGCGCTCGGAGAAGGGCGTCTCTGACGAGGTCGGCGAGTCTGACATCGCCGCCCTCATCGCACAGATGACCGGCATCCCCGTCGACAAGATGCTCGAGGGCGAAGCCGAGAAGCTGCTCCACATGGAGGAAGCGCTCCACGAGCGCGTGATCGGCCAGGACCGCGCCATCTCCGTGCTGTCAGACGCCATACGCCGCGCCCGCAGCGGCCTCAAGGACCCGCGCCGGCCCATCGGCTCATTCGTCTTCGTCGGCCCCACCGGAGTCGGCAAGACCCACCTCGCCAAAGCGCTCGCCGAATACATGTTCGATGACGCCGATGCCCTGATCCGCCTCGATATGTCCGAATACCAGGAGCGGCACACCATCTCCCGCCTCGTAGGCGCACCTCCCGGCTACGTCGGCTTCGACCAGGCCGGCGAACTGACCGAGGCAATTCGCCGCCGCCCCTACCAGGTGATCCTCTTCGATGAGATCGAGAAGGCCCACCCGGACGTCTTCAACACGCTGCTCCAGGTGATGGACGATGGCCGCCTCACGGACTCGCACGGTCGCACCGTCGATTTCCGCAACACCGTCATCATCCTCACCTCCAACCTCGGCACCGGGCAGCGCCAGGAGTCGATCGGCTTCCGCCGCGCCGAGTCCGATGGCGATCACGACAAGATGGTCCGCACGGTCGAGGACGCACTGAAACGCGCCTTCCGCCCCGAGTTCCTCAACCGCCTCGATGACACCGTCGTCTTCGAGCCGCTCACCGAGCCAGAGATCGCCCAGATCGCAGACCTCGTCATCGACGAAGTCCGCGAACGTCTCGCCGAGCGCAGCGTCGACTTCCTCGTCAGTACCGACGCCAAGTCCGAGCTCGTCCGCGAGGGCTACGACCCCAACTTCGGCGCTCGCCCGCTCCGCCGCGTCATCGAACGCCGCCTCGAGAACCCGCTCGCCAAGCGGGTCCTCTCCGGCGAGTTCGAACCCGGCGACCGCATCGACGTCGATTTCGCGGACGGCGACTACACCTTCGCCCGCAAGCCCGGCGCCGCCACCCCTGAGCCCGTCGAAGCCGAAGTCGTCGAGGTCTAACCACCTCCCGAGGCACCGCGAATCACCAGAGGGGGCCGCGCGGCCCCCTCTTCACACCCTCAATCCCCGGACGCCACCTCGGCCTCGTCGCTCCCCGCCACCACCGCCCCATGCGGGTCCGCGAGGTGCGCCCGACGCCACATCCACAACAACCCACCGCTCACCAGCAACGTCCCCACCGCCGTCCCACCAAACGCCAACCTCAACGACTCGTCTCCCACCACCCCGGCTACCGATGCCATCACCGCGAACACCAGCGCAGTCCCAAACGGCGTCACCGACAGCACAGTCGCCCGCACATCCGAGGGCACCCGATCGTTGATGTACGCCCCAATCGCCGGGAACAGCAGCCCCCGAGCGATCGCGGCCCCCACAAATCCCACCATCGCGCCAACGTGATCCACCCCCGCCAGCAGCAGCAAACCGCCCACCACCCCGGCCATCGCAACAGCCCCAACGGCATGCACACCCACCCGTCGAACCAGCCGCCCACTGATCAGCGCCCCGCCCGCGCCCACCAACTCCACCGGCACCGTCAGCACCCCGATCAACGCGAACGGCACCCCATGCGCCCGCAGGAACGGCTGAAACAGCAAGAACTGAATCGGCATCGTCGCCAGCATCGAAACCTGAAACAGCACCACCCAGCGCAACACCGGTCGCCGTCGGAACACCCGCTACGCCTCAACAAATGTCTGCCCGTACGACTGCGGCCCCACTGTCGATGTCCGCGGTGGCTCGCGCATCGGAATCAGCGCCAGCAACGCCCCCATGAAGCTAGCCGCCCCGAAGAACACCACCACCTGCAGCGAAGTCACCTCCGCAATCGCCCCGCCCGCAATCGCACCACCCGCCGCCGCGAACCGCATCACCGCAGCCAGCACCCCCATCCGGTCGGCATAATCCCCCTGCTTCCCATCAGCCGAAAGCGCGTCGTACAAGAACGCTCCATCGTTCCCGGACCTGAATGCGATGCCTGAACCCCACACCACGTACGACGCCATCAGTAACGGGAAACTGTCCGCCAGCGCGAACATCAGCACACCGCTCCCCTCAATCACCGTCCCCAGCAGAAACCCAACCTTCCGCCCATACCGATCGGAGATCGCACCCGAGGGAATCTCCAACGCCAGTGTCACGCTCCAGAACATCCCCTCCATCAGCCCCACCTGGGCCAACGAAATCCCCCGGAACTCCATCAGATAGATCACCCACACAGCAATGTGCGGGTTCAGGTTCACCAACCCGGACACCGCGTACAGCACCCGCACCTGTCGGCGCGTGTCGTACCCCTCAGCCGCGCTCGTTCCCGCCATCAATGCCCCTCAACCACAGCTTCCGCGCAGCACACCTGCTCACCAGAAGAGAGAGGCTACTCGATCAGCGCAGCATCCGAAGCACCTCTCGGTTGCTCCCCACAACCACTCCTCTCAATAATCGAACTACGCAGAGCAGTGCACCGGAGGACACGTGGGTAGCAACCGAAGACGCCGTCGCCGCCAACAGGGAAGTGATTCCGAAGGCTCACCGCCCCAACGTCCCACCTCCACCACCCCCGGCTGGCGCGACACCCTCGAGTCCTGGGGCGGCTTCACCGTCGTCGGATCACTCGCCATCGCCGTCCTCTTCATCATCGCCCTCGTCGCCCTCAACCTCCCCGGCTCCGGCACCGGCGGCGGCGACTACGTCCCCATCGAACGTGCCCAGGTCACCGATCGCGTCGAAGGCGACCCCCCGGTCAGCGGCCGCATCGAGGGCAACCCCTCGGCACCCGTCCGCATCATCGTCTTCGAGGACTTTCAGTGCCCCTTCTGCAAGCTCTTCACCGACGACCGCGCCCCGCTCATCGTCGCGGACTTCGTTGAAACCGGCATCGCCTCCATCGAATTTCACCACATGGCCTTCATCGGCCCAGAATCCATCGCAGCAGCAGCAGCCTCCGAGTGTGCCAATGACCAGAACCGCTTCTGGGACTACCACGACCTCCTCTTCCTCCGGCAAGGCCGCGAGAACGCCGGAGTCTTCTCCACAGGCAACCTCAAGGACTTCGCACGCGAACTCCAGGCCGAATTCTCTGACTTCGACCTCGACGAGTTCGATCAATGCGTCGACTCAGGCCGCAACCGTTCCCTCGTCGAGCAAGCAACCGACGAGGCAGGCGCCCTCGGCGTCAACTCCACGCCCACGCTCTGGATCAACGGCCAGATCATGGGCAACCCCTCGGACTACGAGAGCCTACGCACCATCATCGAAACCGCTGCCGCGACCGCAGCAAACTAACCAACACACTCGGTTGCGGCCGCCACCCCACGGCTGGCCGCAACCCACCGCCCCACGTATCATCGCGGCGGTTCCAAGGTTTCCCAGGGAGGTTTCACGTGGCCAACGCAGCCGCCGAACAGGCGCTGACCTACTCGTTCAACCCTCAGTCGAAGGTCATGACCGTCGGCTTCCAGGACCTCCACATGGTCTCCAGCGGTGGCGTCGATGTCTTCGCGCTCAACCTCAATGACTGGCCCAACCCGCCACCGTTCTACCTCGAAGTTGACGGTCGCCTCTTCTCCCTCCAGCCCTCCAACACCTACCTCGTCACCGGCCACGGCGCAGCCCTGCCCACCTGGATCACCGCCGAAGAAGCAGAAGGCCGCCTCACCCTCCTCGCCGAGCGCGAAGACCGCTACCTCGTCTACAGCCACGACTCCCTCGCCATCGAAGAGGATGATGAGGACGAAGAGGCTACCGAGGACGACGGCGACGAAGCAGCTGACTCCGAGGACGAAGCCGAGGCCGACGCCGACGAGGCCGAAGCCACCGAGTAAGCCCGCTCAACCCACCTCGTACCGCAACCCCAGCTCCGCCAGCAGCGCCTGCTGCTCAGCGCCATCTACCGCCGGCGATTCCATCACCACCGCATCCTCGCCGTCGTCCTTGTAATACCCCCGCAGCCGCCCGATCCGCCTGAACCCAAACCGCTCGTACAGCGCCTGCGCCCCGTCGTTCGACGCCCGCACCTCAAGCACCACCGAGGGCATCTCCGCCTCGATCGCCAGCTCGAAGCAGCGCAGCAACAGCCGCGCCGCAATCCCCAGCCGCCGCCGCTTCGGATCCACCGCAATCGTCACCAGGTGGAGCTGGTCCCGCATGAACCACACCCCCGCGAACCCCACCAGTTCCGAGGATTGAGCAGCACTCGAGCTCAGCTCCGCCACCACATACTCAGAAAAGCCGTTAACCAGCTCATCCTTCAGCGCCCGCCGCGTCCAAGCGTCCGTCCCGTATGCAAGCTGCTCAATGTGCCGCACGCGGTCCAGATCGCCATCCATCATCGGACGCAGCCGCAGCTCTACCGTTGCTGGAGGCGTCTCACTCACCGCGGCTGCTGGTCCAGCGCCTCGCGGTCAAAGTAGTCACGGAACCGGCGCGCCATCCAACCCGGAATCGATCCACGCGAATTCCCGGACATCCACTCAATGTCGTGCAACTCCCCGCACGTACAGAGCTGGACCTCCACAATCCGCTCCGGCACATAGTCCGGCCAGTCCAACGCCTTCGCCGTCATCGCCAGCACATCCGGCTCACGCGTGAAGTGATACTCATGCTCATGCTGCTCCGCCATCGCAACCCCCAAACCCTTCCGAGGTCACTACCCCTCCGAAGTCCCCCCGATCATACTTCGCCCCGCCAAACCCAGACCGCCCAAACCTCCGCGGCCTTCGACCGCGAACGTCCGTTCTGCAATACTGAACTTCATCGAGGGAGGCCCACATGACCGAACGCGCGGGGCCCCTCACGCCCGATCGCACCGAAGAGGACATCGCGGAGCCCACGCTCCGCCCTCGTCACCTGGACGAGTACTCCGGCCAGGAGCGCATCAAAGAGAGCCTCCAGATCTCCATCGAGGCCGCCAAACGACGCGGTGAATCACTCGATCACCTCCTCTTCCACGGTCCCCCAGGCCTCGGCAAGACCACCCTCGCCATGATCGTCGCCGCCGAAATGGGCGTCTCCATCCGCATCACCTCCGGCCCCGCCATCGAACGCGCCGGTGACCTCGCCTCGCTCCTCACCAGCCTCCAGCCCGGCGATGTCCTCTTCATCGACGAAATCCACCGCCTCGCACTCGCCGTCGAAGAAGTCCTTTACCCCGCCATGGAGGACTACTCCGTGGACCTCATCCTCGGCAAAGGTCCCAAAGCCCGCGATGTCCGCCTCAAGCTCAACCACTTCACCCTGATCGGCGCCACCACCCGCTACGCCCTCCTCTCACAGCCCCTCCGCGACCGCTTCGGCTCCGCCTACCGACTCGAGTTCTACGACGAAGCGGCACTCTCCGAAATCGTTCGCCGCTCCGCCGCCGTCCTCAAGTGCCGCATCGATGATGGTGGCGTCACCCAGGTCGCCCGCCGCTCCCGTGGCACCGCACGCGTCGCCAACCGCCTCCTCCGCCGCGTCCGCGACTACGCCGAGGTCCGCGCGGACGGCGTCGTCACTGCCGATGTCGCCAATGAGGCCCTCGCCCAGCTCGAAATCGACGCCCTCGGCCTCGATCAGATGGACCGCGAGCTGCTCTCCAAGATGGCTGAACGCTTCGATGGCGGCCCCGTTGGCCTCGACACCCTCGCCGCCGCCATCTCCGAGGAGTCAGACACCATCATGGATGTCTACGAACCATTCCTCCTCAAACTCGGATTCCTCCACCGCACCCCCCGCGGCCGCATCCTCACCCCCACCGGCTACGCCCACCTCGGCCTCGACCCCGCTACCCGAGGCCCACAGGCCGCCCTCTTCGACCTCAACGCCAACGATGACACCAACGGTGCCGACGACAGCAACGACAGCGGCGACGAACCCTCCGAATGACCGCCCGATGACCCGTCGCACCCGCATCTCATCAGGCGGCCCCTTCGAGGACCGCGTCGGCTACTCCCGCGCCGTCCGCACCGGCGACCACGTCTACGTCTCTGGCTCCACGGCCACGCAGCCCGACGGCACCATCCCCCACGATATCGAAGCCCAGACCAGAGCCACCCTCGACACCATCGAGGCCGCGCTCACCGAGGCCGGCGCCACCATCGGAGACGTCGTCCGCGTCCGCAACTACGTCACAAACATCGACGAATGGGAACAGATCGCCGTCGCCCTCCGCGAGCGCTTCGACACCGTCCGCCCCGCCATGACCATGGTCGAGGTCTCACGACTCATCGCTCCTGAGCTGCGCATCGAAATCGAAGTCGAAGCCATCATCGGCTCCGCTGACTGAGACTCTGCCCTAAGACCGCTTCCGAATGATCGTGTACGTCGCCCGCCCCACCGCCACCAGCGTCTCGTCCTCCGCCCGCACCTCAACCTGCACGAACGAGAACGACCGACTACTCCGCAACACCGTCGCCTCCGCCACCACTCGCCCCGTCGCCGCAGCCAGGAACGTCGCGTTCATATCCGTCGTCGCCTGGCCGCCCCACGTCTCATCGTCCGCCTCGCGCAACGTCGAGGTCGCCGCACCCGCCGCCGAATCGATCAGCGACCCCACCGCGCCGCCATGCATAATCCCCGGCAACCGCGTCCCCAGCTCGTCGCGCATCTCCAGGCTCAGCCGCACATGCCCCCGCTCCGCAGACTCCACCTGAATCCCCAGGTGCGTCCAGTACGCCACACTCTCCGGCGCGATCAGCTCCAACAGCCCAGGTTCAATCGTCGCTTCGCTCACTCCGCAGCCCTCCCA
>JABIST010000079.1 GCA_018700215.1 Dehalococcoidia bacterium
AGATAGCTGAGGAACTGGCGGATCTGCTCGAACGCCTCTTCCTCGGTGTCGGCCAGGTTGTCGACCACGCCACTCTCGTAGACGTGGATCTGTTCGCCGCCGAGCTCTTCCTTCGTGATGTCGTAGCCCAGTGCCGCCTTCACGACTGGCGGGCCGCCGGGGAAGAGCTGGCTGATCCCTTTCACCATGATGTTGAAGTGCGAGATGCACGCGTCCACCGCCGGCAAGCCGGCCACCGAGCCGAGTACCGCCGAGACCATCGGCACTTTTCGAAGCAATTGCACGTCGAGCTGCGTGTAGCTGTTCCCATCTGGCAGGTACGTCCGACCGAGGCTCTCGAACCCGCGCACGCTGCCACCGGCCGAGTCCAGCAGCCTGATGTACGGCACCAACGCTTCCAGGGCACGCTCGCTGGCGCGCGGCTCCATCCCGAGCCCGCCGCCCTCGGCGCTGCCGGAGCCACCGCGGACGGTGAAGTCACCGGCGTTTACCACGACTCGCCGGCCATCGAGGGTGCAGAACCCATCGACGCCGCCCTTCGGCGTGAAGCCCGACAACTGGTGGTCATCGTCGTATTCGGCTTTGCCCACGAGGCCAGCGAATTCGCGGAACGAGCCAGGGTCCGCGAGCGCGTCCAGGCGTTCCCGCACGGTCAGCTTGCCGCGCCGGCGCTGCTCCGCGATTCCTCGCTCTCCACCCATCTGCGCAGCGAACTGCTGCCGCTGCTTCAGTTCGTCGATCTCTGGCTGCCACGTCATCTGTTGCTCCTCGTTCGCGGCCTGTCGAGGTCCGCGTCGTTCTGTTTTTCTTGTTCCGGGCGGTGGGGTGCTACTTCAGGTGTCGCTGGATCGGTAGCTCCCGGTGCCGCTGGCCCGTCGCTGCGAACACTGCGTTCGATAGCGCCGCGCCAATCGGCACAATGCCGGGTTCGCCGGCTCCAGTCGAGGGCGCGTCGTCGTCTCCACAGAACGTCACATCGATTGGCGGCGTATCGGTGATCCGAGGCACGCGGTACCTGGTGAAGCCGCTGTTCAGCACCCGACCACCATCGAAATCGGCGGCCTCGTAGAGTGCGCCGCCGATGCCCATCACGATCGAGCCTTCCATCTGGTTGAGTGCGCCCTCGGGGTTCACGACCAGCCCGCAATCGAGTGCCGCGGAGATGCGGTGGATGCGCACCTCGTTGCCTTGTCTCGATACCTCGGCGGCTGTGGCGACATAAGAGCCAACGTCGATTCCGAGGGCGATCCCAGCGCCGCGGCCCTCGGCAGGGCGGGGCCCATTCCATCCGAACGCGTTCGCCGTCGTCTCCAGGACCCGACGAAAGCGCGGCTCGGTCAGGTTGTGCAGCCGGAACTCCACCGGATCCATCCCCACCACCTCGGCCAGCTCGTCCATGTGCACCTCGCGCGCGAAGTGATTCACTGCTGCGCCCAGCGAGCGATACGAGCCCGAAGGCAGCGGGCTGTCCGAGCGGTGCACCGTCGATTTGACGTGCTTCGCGGTGTACGGAGTCTCCGAGCCGCGCCGCCCGATCATTACCCGCTCGCCCGAGTGGTAGGCGTTCGCCTCCCACGCCACCACGCGACCGTCCGAGTTGAAGCCACTCTTGATCTGGATCACCGCCGACGGTCGGAAGTTGGACCAGACCGTTTCGTCCACGCGGCTGTACGCCACCCGCACCGGACGCCCCGCCGTCTTCGCCAGCTTCGCCGCCTCGGTCGCCAGTCCGTACGGCGATTTCGCCCCGAACCCGCCACCGATCTCCGGCGCGATCACGCGCACGTCGGACTCGTCCATGCCGAACGCTGCTGCCAGCTCCTGGCGAATGCCGAAGGGGCGCTGCGTCCCCGCCCACACGGTCAGCCGATCGCCCTCCCACAGCGCCACGGCTGCACGAGGTTCCATCGGCGCTGGTGCGATGTATGGGATGAAGTAGGTCGCCTCCAGCACGGACTCCGCCTCGGAAAACCCGACATCCAGGTCGCCCGTCTCCTGCATCACGAAGCCGTCCGTGCCGCTCTCGACGAGCACCGCGGGCAGCTGCCAGCTCGCCGGTTGGCCCTGGGGCACGTCCCAGTCGATCTGTGTCAGCTCGGCGGCCCGCTCCGCCTCCTCGTCGCTCTCCGCGAGGACGGCGATCAGCCCATCCTCGTGCACCGTGGCCACCACCCCCGGTAGCGCCGCTGCCACGGAGAAGTCGACTGAACGCGCCGTCGCGCCATACGCCACCGGGCGAATCACCGAGGCGAACAGCACCCCGTCGGGCTGAATGTCCTGGGAGTACTGCGCCGCGCCGGTCACCCGTCCGATCGCGTCCAGCCGCCTCAGATGGGTCTCGCCCATCACTCGGAACTCGCTCGGCTCCAGCAATGTCGCGTCGCGATCCAGCTCGTGCTCCAGCGCCTGCCCGGCGAGCAGCTCCGCGTACGTCACCGAGCGCGACTGGTCACTGCGCGAGGAGATCCGTCCGTCGCGCGCCTCAAGCTCGGTCGGCGGCAGGTCGAGCTGGTCCGCGGCCAGCCCCAGCAGCAGATGCCTCGCCGTCGCCGCTGCTCGACGAAGCTGGCGACCTACTCGGGCGGTCGACTGGCTGCCGAACGTCCCCATGTCCCACGGCACCAGCGCCGTATCGCCGAGGATGACGTCGACCTCCTCGAGCGAGATGCGCAGCTCGTCCGCCACCTCAATCGCCAGGCCAGTGCGGATGTTCTGCCCGTACTCCACCTTGCCCGCGTACACCGTCGCGCGCCCCGTTTCGTGCACCTGAATCCACCGAGCACGCTCCGTCTGCGGCTCCGTGTTCCCGTAGGTCTGCTGCCCGTACCCCGTTCGGCTCTGCGGGAAGCCGACCGTGACGTCCCCGACAATTCCGAGTCCCGGTGCGAGCGCCGCGGTCGTTGAAGCGGTGTCGCTTGTCATGCGCCACCGCCCTCGTTCGTCGAGCCATCGCTGAGCTGCCCGACGCGCTCAACCGCTCGCTGGATCCGCACGTAGGTCCCGCAGCGGCAGACGTGCTCCGCCAGCGCCTCGCGAATCTGCTCGCTTGAGGGGTGCGGCTCGCGGCTGAGCAGCCCGACGCTGCTCATGATGAAGCCGGGGATGCAGTAGCCACACTGCATCGCTTGCTCAGCGACGAACGCCTCCTGCACCGGGTGCAGCGTCTCCCCGTCGGCCAATCCCTCGATCGTTGTGATCTCGCCACCGGCCACCGCGCCCACTGTCGACAAGCACGCCCGCAGCGGCTGCCCATCCACCAGCACCGTGCACGCGCCGCACAGGCCTTCGCCGCAACCATACTTCGTCCCGGTCAGGCCCAGGTCGAAGCGCAGCCACGACAGCAGGCTGCGCGCCGGTCGATCCGCCTCGTGTGTCGTCCCGTTCACCGTCAGTGCGACCATCAATCCTCCGAGTAGTGCTCGTTGCGTGTCAGCTCAGTGCGCCAGCCGCGGCCGCGACCGCGATTTCGTCTTCACTCATCCCGAGGAACTGCGTGAGCACCGTGATCGTGTCCTCGCCCAGTGCCGGCGCCGCCTTGTGGAGCATCTCCTGCTTCGCCGAGAAGCGCGTGATCAGCCCGTCGTACGGTGTCGGCCCCATCACCGCATGATCCAGCGTCACGAAGAACCCGCGGTGCGCCACCTGGGGGTCCTCGTACAGATCCGTCGCGAACTGAGCCACGCTCGCGGGCACGCCCGCCGCTGCCAGCTCCGCCTCCAGCTCGAACGGGTCGCGGTCCGCGCACCACGCTGCCAGCGCCTCGTCGATCGCCTCGTGCGAGCGTAGCCGCGCTTTCAACCCCTCGAGGTGTGAGAACTGATCGAGCGGTGCGACGCTGCACAGCGCCTCCCACTGCTCGTCTGTCTCACAGGCAATCGCGACGAACCGCTCCACACCGCGCGTCCGGTACGTGGAGTGCGGGCAGGCGATATCCGAGTCGAGGCCGCGTGAACCGGTGCCCCGCCCGTTCACTGTGTAGTCGAGGAAGGCCGGCTCCATGAAGTGCATCGCTGCCTCCACCTGCGACATGTCGAGCCGTTGCCCCAGTCCTGTCTTCTGCCGTTCGAGGATTGCTGATGCCAGCGCCGCGACCCCGTAGTGCGGCGCGATCATGTCCGTGTAAGCCCCCCACGTCCCCGTTGGTGCTCGGTCCGGCCAGCCTGTAATCCCGTGGATTCCAGCGATCGCCGATCCCTGCTGCCCGAAGCCCGCGAACGTCGCGTACGGTCCGGTCTGCCCCAGCAGGCACGTGGAGTACCAGATCAAATCTGGCCGCTGTGCCAGGATCGCCTCCGGGTCGAGCCCCAGCTTCGCCATCGTCCCTGGCGTGAAACTCTCGACGACGACGTCCGCCCACTCGATCATCCGCAGCGCGATCTTGCGCCCCTCGTCGGTCGCCAGGTTCAGCGCGAGCCCGAGCTTCGAGGAGTTGTAGTCCGCAAAGAACTGCGAACGGTCGATCCCCGGAATCCCGTCCTTTGCCGGCTGCGCGAGCCGCAACACGTCCGGTCGCGTC
>JABIST010000172.1 GCA_018700215.1 Dehalococcoidia bacterium
GAGTCTGAGTCGATGTCGAAATCGAGGCTGACACCGCCGATAGCGGTGAGGATCAGCGTGAGCACGACGCCGAGGACGACAAGGCCGCCGTTCAGCCCTCGGTGAGCTTGCGCGATCAGGCCGACACCAACGAGAGCGAGCACCGCGACGAGTATCAGGTGGAACGAGGGGCCCTGGACATCGATGGCGCGGAGCAGCGCCAGGGCGCCGAGCGCGATCAGGATGACGCCGAAGATGACGGCGGCTGCGACGCCGGGCTCGCCGCGTTGGCGAGGCTCCCGCGGGGGCGCCTCGCCAGGCTCGGCCTCGGGAGTGATGATCCAGGCGACGATGTAGATAACTAGGCCGAGGCCGAACCCGGCCAGAACGAGGATCACCCAGGCGATGCGTACCAATACAGGATCGGTGCCGAGGTATTCGGCGATCCCGCCTGCGACACCGCCGAGCACTCGCTCGTTGCGCGAGCGGGTCAACCGACGTTGCGGGACAGTCGTTGGTGTTTCGGCGTCCGGCGTCGGTGGCTCAGTCGAGGGAGCGGCGTCGGCTTCATCGGGCGGAGGTTCGTTTGTCATAACAACTTCGTCACACGTTCTACGGTGCCAGTATGGCATTGTGGGGCAGCCGTTCGAGGGGCAAAGGTACGCCCAGAGTAGGTACTACGTCGGGTAGCTGATGACTGAAGATTCGCAAGCATCGCCTCAGTCGCTCGATGGACGAGTCGCGCTCGTCACCGGAGCCAGCAGCGGCATCGGTTACGAGGCGGCGCGCCAGCTCGCCGCGCGCGGCGCGACGGTGGTGCTGTTGTGTCGCGACGCCGGGCGAGGCGAGGCTGCGCGAGCGCGCATCATCGAGCAGACCTCGAACGACCGAGTGGAGCTGCTGCTCGCAGACATGGGGTCGCAGGCGCAGGTTCGTCGCGTGGCAGCGGAGTTCCGCGAGCGGCACGTCCAGCTCCACATTCTGGTGAACAACGCCGGTGCGATTCAGCGACGACGGGAACTGACCGAGGACGGGCTGGAGCGGACCTTCGCAGCGAACCACCTTGGCACCTTCCTGCTGACGCGGCAGCTACTCGATCTGATGCAGGCGAGCGCACCCGCGCGGATCATCAATGTCGCCTCGTCCTCGCACGCCCGCGGGCCGCTTGATTTCGCCGACCTCGACAGTTCCGAGGACTGGGCAGGGATGCGGGCGTACGGGCGCTCGAAGTTGGGGAACGTGATGTTCAGCTACGAGTTGGCACGGCGGCTGGAGGGCAGCGGCGTCACGGTGAACGCGATCCATCCGGGCCTCGTCGCCACCAGATTTGGTCGGGGCGTCCGCTGGGTGCGCTTCGGAATTGCCGTTGCGCGCTGGTTCATGGTGTCGCCAGAGGACTCGGGTGCGGATGTCGTACACCTGGCGACGGCGTCCGAGTTGCAAGGCGTCACGGGAACCTACTTCGTGCGTCGGGAGCCGCGGCCATCCTCGGAGTTCTCGCGCGATGTGGATCTGCAGCAGCGGCTGTGGACGGCGAGCGAGGTGCTGGTGGCGCGGTCGGCTGCGACCGGTCAGGTGTAGCCGGACTGGCCGAACGGGTGGCGACGCCCTAACCGGATGGGTGATCCGGTGCTGTCGATGGCACGGCAACCTCGGTATGTGGCGACGGGCGACTTCCGCTCCGCCCAATCGAGGAGTGAACCAATGACTGAACAGAACACACTGGCGGCCGTCTCGGACTCGCTGGCAGACGCCGTTGAGCGCGTCGCCGCATCCGTGGTCACCGTCGGCGCGCGACGGCGCATCCCCGCGACCGGTGTCGTCTGGCGCCGAGACGGGCTGATCGTCACCGCTGACCACGTGGTTGAGCGGGAAGAAGAGATTCGCGTACGGCTACCCGGCGCCGAGGAGCCAGTGGCGGCGGAGTTGGTAGGGCGTGACCCGAGTTCCGACCTGGCGCTGCTGCGCGTTGAGGCGGAGCTGACTCCGGCTGAACTGACGCCCGAGGACGAGGCGCGGATTGGGCAGTTGGTGCTCGCCGTCGGGCGGCCCGGCGCGTCCTCGGAAGCGTCGCTTGGAGTGCTGGGTGGCGTCGGTGGCTGGCGTCGACGTGGGCGCGGCCACCGAGGGCACAGTGGTCACCACGGCAACAGCAGCTACCTGCGGAGCGACGTGACGATGTTCCCCGGCTTCTCCGGCGGACCGCTGATCGATGCCGAGGGGCGGGTGCTTGGAATCAACACCTCCGGGTTCCGTCACGCCAGCGGGATCACGATTCCAAGTGCGACCGTTTCCGAGGTGGTGGAGACGCTGGCTCAGCATGGGCGTATCCGCCGCGCCTACCTCGGAATCGGGAGCCAGGTGACGCGACTGCCGGAGGCGCAGACGGCGAAACTGGACGGCGAGCTTGCCGGGCTCGAGAGCGGCTTGCTGGTCGTGAGTATCGAGGACGACAGTCCGGGTGCAGCCGGTGGGCTGCTGGTCGGCGACATCCTCGTCGGCATTGAGGGTTCACCGCTCGGACGGACTGAGGATCTGCAGGAGCAGCTTGGTTCGGAGCGTGTGGGTGTGGCAGTTGATCTGACGCTGCTGCGCGGCGGGGAGCCGGCGATGGTCAGCGTGACGCCGACGGAGCGGCCGTAGCGGTGGTGACTGCGCGTCGTCGCCGTACGCTGGAGGTAGTGTCCCGATCGCCCGGTCGGGCGGCACCTTCGACCGATGAGCAGGTGGACGTGAGTCAGCGCCCGCATCGCCTCGTGATCTGCGCTCGCACGCCGGCGGTTCGCGCCGGGCTGAGAGCGCTGCTCTCGCGCTCGGGCTTCGAGGTGTTCGACGAGCTGGCTCCCGAGGAGCTGAGCGATGGTCTGCCACTGGGCACGGACGTGCTCGTGGTCGATCTCGCTCAGGAGGACCGCGAGCTGCGAGCCGCGTTCGATGGGGAGCTGTCTGGCCTGCCGATGGTGTTGCTGGTGGATGGGAACGCGGGGCCGCCAGCAGCAGGTCGAGCGTGGCTGGCCGCCGACGCCTCCGAAGCGGCGTTGGCCGCGGCGGTAACCGCCGTCGCCGCCGGACTGTCGGTCACCGATCCGGCGCTTGGCCCGGCGTTGCCCGAAGCGCCTTCGGACGATCTCGACGGAGAGCCGGTGGCACTGACGGCGCGCGAGCATGACGTGCTGGTGCTGCTGGCGGCGGGCTTGCCGAACAAGGGGATCGCGCGCGACCTCGGGATCAGTGAGCACACGGTGAAGTACCACGTCGGCGCGCTGCTCTCCAAGCTGGACGCGCAATCACGCACCGAGGCAGTGACGGTTGCCGCACGTCGAGGGTTACTGACGCTGTAGGGACATCCGCCTAGAGAATGCCGCCGCCATCGAGCACCAGCGTCTGTCCGGTGACGAACGACGCGGCGGGGCTGACCAGGTAGA
>JABIST010000360.1 GCA_018700215.1 Dehalococcoidia bacterium
GAGCTATCAACATCCCCTCCCTCGGGCGCCCCTACCGCCCGACCTCAACGAGCCTAGGCACCCGCCGATCCTCATCCCCCACCACAACTGAGGGCTTTCGAGCAGCCATCGATACTTCCGGGGCGCATCAAGCCGCCGCGCAGCACCCCTCGTGCGCCACGCCCCACAGCGCCAGCGCTACCGGCGTGCTCGTCTCCGTCTTCGTGTGCAGATTCCGCACGTGCCACCGCACCGTGTTCAGCTCCACGCCCAGCCCGTCGGCCACCTTCCGATGCGGCTCGCCCGCACCCAGCGCCCGCAGCACCCGCCGCTCGCTCCGCGTCAACTCCGCATGTTCCGCCGTCTCATCCGGGTTCATCTATCCAGTCGTACCCAGTCCGCAAACCTCTCTCAACCCCACCTCGCTTCCCTCCACACGGTTCGATCCCGCACGAAGTCGGGAACCTGCCAGTCGTCATGGTCGTTTCACCGACATGAACACTTACCGAGTCCTGTCCGTCTTCGTCGCCATCGCCGTCCTGTTGGTCGCTTCACCTTCGTCCCCTGCCGCCGCTGCAGACCGACCGACGTCTGACGGTCCCGACCACCTCGCCTTGCAGGCGGCCAATGGCGATCTGTCGTGGTCGTTCTCCCGCCGGAACATCTTTGCCGATGAGCGCGTCACTACCGCGTTCGCGATTCTTGTCGACGAGGTGGAAGTGGTAACGGCAGCGGGTATCAGCGGCGTTCAACTCAGCTACGCCGATGACGGGATCAACGTCGCCGCCGAAGGCCAGTCCGCGGAACACGCCCTGCTGCTGCTCGCTGCATCCGGTGTCGCGCCGCCCGGTCGAGGTCCGATATTCGTCCAGTCGCGTCCTTGTCGGATCTGGGTCCCCGCCGAGGCTGCTTCGGCTGAGACTGATGCGGTCGCCTTCGCGCTGTCGGCTGCGCTGGTCAGCGCGCTTGCAGTGATCGAAATCCCCATTGACCCCTGCGAAACCGCGTCGTCGGCTGCCGACGCCGACATCTTCCTTTCGACGGCCGAGCTCGTAGTCGAGGATCCATCGTTCCTCGTCACGGACGCCGAGAGCTTCCTCGTGTTCCGCGGCGGTCTGATCGATCCCGACGACCCGGGGACCGGCGGAGAGCCCGTCCCGGCCCCTGCAGCCGGCGGCAACGCCGGCCTCGCCAGCGCCGAGGGCGGATCAACCGCCGTCAAGCTGCTGATGCTCGCGCTGACCGGCCTTGCCCTGTTCGGTGGTCGCTGGGCGACACGCAGGCCTCAGGACTAGACGTCTGTAGGCTGGCGCCATGCCCACCTACCGCACCCCAGACCGCGTCCAGCTCAACTACAAGATCGCCGGCGATGCCCGACCGACGATCATCCTCATCCACGGCTGGGGCTCACGCCTCGACCACTGGCAGCCCGTCGCCTCAGCGCTCGCCCGCCACCACCGCGTCCTCCGCATGGACCTCCGAGGTCACGGCCGCTCCGAAGCGCCGACCGACGGCTACTCCATCCGCCAGTTCGCCGATGACGTCGGCGCGCTCGCCCGCTCCCAGCGCATCAGCAACGCCGTCGTCGTTGGTCACTCCATGGGCAGCACCGTCGCCCTCGAACTCGCCCGCCGCCACCCACGGATCGCCGGCTCACTCGTCCTCGTCGATGGCGCGCTCGACCAGTACTCCACCGCCCGCGACGTAGAGCGCACCGAACTCTGGCGCATCCTCGCCGACGCGCCGTACGACGAAGCAATGCCCGCGTTCTACAGCCAGTTCTTCCCGGACCCTCGCGACGCCGATCTCGCCACCCGCGTCGTCCGCCACGCCGCCCGCACCCCGGAGCACGCCGCCATCGCCTCCTGGCGGGCCAGCCTCACCGCCAACGTCCCTGCCCTCGCCAACCAACTCCGCCAGCCCGCCCTCTACGTCAATTCCAGCAATAACACCCGCACCGCAGCCGATGTGGGTGAGCTGCTCCCCCGCGCCGAGTTCGCCCAGGTCGCCGGCTCCGGCCACTTCATCCAGCTCGAAGCCCCTGACCAGCTCGTCGCCATGATCCGCCGCTTCGTCGACCGCCTCTAGCCGCCGCCTGTACGCTGCTGCGCATGGCACCCTCCCCCAGCTCACGATTGCACGCCGCCCGCATCGCAACCCTCGAGGAGATGGCAGACGCCCTCGAGATCCGCCGCCGCGTCTTCATCGACGAACAGCACGTCCCCGAGGACGAAGAGATCGACCAATACGACGGCGACCCGACAGTCGTCGAGAGAGCCGTCCACGTCCTCGTTCACCTCGCCGGCCAAGACTCCGAAGGTGATGCGGAAGGTGAGCCCATCGCCACCGGCCGCTTGTTGCTCGACGACCCGCCCGAGCAGCGCGCCCACATCGGTCGCGTCGCCGTCCTCGCGGAGCACCGTCGTACCGGCGCCGGTCGCGTCGTCATGCAGTGGCTCCAGGCCGAGGCCCAACGCCGAGGTCGCCCCGGCATCACGCTCTCAGCCCAGCTCCACGCCATGCCGTTCTACGAACGCCTCGGCTACACCGCCCGCGGCGACATCTTCCTCGACGCCAACATCGAGCACCGCTGGATGGACCTCGATTTCGCATAGGATCCCCAGCAATCGACCGTTCCCAGGAGCTGGAAACACTGAGCGCTCCACGATGACTGGATCCTCCGTTAATCGCGCTTGTACTCACTAGTACGAACTTGTACTGACTATTTGTTTCGCCTACCGTGTGAACTATGCAAGGAGGCGCACGATGAACGACACCTGCGAACTCTGGACCGCGTTTCACCCTGGTGGCGGGGTCACACACGAGCAGCCGCACGTCTTCCTCCAATTTCGCCGCTCCAATCTGCTGGTCGGCCTGAAGGGCCAAGCTGCTCTGCAAGGCCCCCAGGTAGACGAACTCGTAATCAGCGACACGGACGCGCTCGGCCTCGGTCTCCGCGCCGATGACTTCGAGGATGGCGTCGCCGTCTGCCGCGACGACTCACCGGACGGCGTGCTCGGCTGGCGTTGTCACCCGGTGACCGTCACCGGCCTCGCCGAGGATGGCACCACTACGCAGCTCTACAGCCGTCGCACCGCCGCAAGCTGGCTCGGCGAGGTCTGATCAGGGCTGGCCGAGGGCGCCCTACCCTTCAGCCCGCTCCTCGGCGGCACGATCACGACCGCCCGC
>JABIST010000170.1 GCA_018700215.1 Dehalococcoidia bacterium
AACCCCGGATACGCCAGCAGCACCTCATCCACGCTATTCGCCGCCGGGTCCGCCTCCCACGTCGCCTGCGCGTCATCCTGCAGCGCCAACTGCAGCTCCGGCAGCTCCGCCAGAAACGCCGAACTCGCCCGATCCGCATCCGCCGCATCGCTGCCCAGCGCCACCAGGAACTCGTACAGCTCCCCGCACAGTCGACTCAGCTCCTCATCAACCGAACTCGCCCCATCACCTGCCGGCTCCGCGAAATGCGGGAACAGCAGCGCCAGCGTCGCGTCCGTGAACTCCTCCGCCAGCCGACGTGCCTGCACCGGCACCCCGTGCTCCGCCCGAGCACGTTCCACCTGCTGCCCAAAGTCGTCCATCGCCTGATCCGTCATGCCGACCAGCGTACCCCCACCCCCTATTCTCCGCAGTCACCCGCCGAACCTCCCTCCCTCGACGAACCACCACCCCCACGCGCCCAACAACCTCTGCCAGTGCCCCACGATCAGAAAGGCCCCCGCGTCACCGCGGAGGCCCTTCGTCCGAGGCCCATCAGGCCCTCGATGTATTTGCGCTTCGGATCGCCAGGCGCGTCTAGCCCAGCAGCGACAGCACCGCCTGCGGGGCCTGGTTGGCCTGCGCCAACACCGAAACACCCGCCTGCTGCATGATCTGACGCGTCACCAGTTCCGATGACACCATCGCAATGTCCGCGTCACGGATTCGCGACTCAGACGCACTCAGGTTCTCCACCGAGACCGCAACCGACGCAATCGCCGACTCCATCTGGTTCTGTGCAGCACCCAGCTTCGCGCGCTGAGTGCTCACCTCGCTGATCGAGGTGTCCAGTGCCCCCAGCAGCGCATCCGCCAGCGTCGTCGAACCAACGGCGGTGTTGTCCGCCACCAGCGTGCTCAGCTCCGTACCAGCCCCGCCCAGCGCCGAAGACCGCAGGTCGTTGAAACCAACCGAAACGTTGTCCGTGATCTCCGAGCCAACTCGGAACGTCGCGTTCCCGTCGCCAGCAGCAGTCGCGATCGCCGCGTTCAACCCGTCACCGATGTTGATCGCCGTGATCGCACCGCCCACGGTCTGGTTCAGCGTGAATTTCACGCCCACCGCGTCGAAGTTCAGCACCTGCGAATCGCCGATCGTCCCGCCCATCGCGGCCGCCGTGATCGTCTGTGCCACCTTCGTCGTCGCGTTCGTGACCGTCACCGCACCAGCGTTATCGTCCGTCACGTTGTACGTCGTACCGGCGTCGGCCCTCGATACGTCAATCGCGACCGTCGCCGTCCCGGCAGGCGCGATGTTGCCGATCGCCGTCGCCGTCGTCACGCTCAGCGCACCCGTCAGCAAGCTCAACCCGTTGAAGCGCGAGCGGCTGGCAATATTGTCCAGCTCGTTTCGCAGCGTCAGCAGCTCCTCGCCCACCGAAGTCCGGTCCGAGGCCGACAGAATCGTCGAACCCGCCTGCACCGTCAGCTCGCGCATGCGCTGCAGAATCGCGTGCGTCTCGTTCAGCGCACCTTCAGCCGTCTGGATCATCGAAACGCCATCCTGTGCGTTCCGCATCCCCATCTGCATACCACGGATCTGCGAGCGCATCTTCTCGCTGATCGCCAAACCCGCGGCATCGTCTGCTGCTCGGTTGATCCGCAAACCACTGGAAAGCTGCTCCAGCGCCTTGCCCATCTTGCCGCCCGTCACGTTCAGGTTTCGCTGAGCGTTCAGTGCGGCAACGTTCGTGTTGATGAACATTCCCATGATTGCATCGGCCTCCTCTGCTGATTCGCGAGCCTCTGACTCCAACCCCCACCCCATCACCGCCACGGAACAGCGGCCAAACTGTGGGAATCACACAGGGCAACTCGTAAGAATCACCCAACTCGATCTGCAAGAATCATCGGCCCTAACGGCTCAGCCTCCTGCCCCGCCCCTGCGGGAACCCCCGGACCTCACCTCTCACAAATCGAACACACCCTCACGCATTCCTCGCACCGCTACCCCCACCGGCCCACCCGGTGCCGCCCATCAATCTGCGCAGCAACGCACCACCAGTACGAACCCGCTCAACCCACAGTAAGAACCTGTTACACCCGCGGCGCCGCCCACAGCACGCGCAGCCTCCCGATCAGCCCGCGACACCCGCGATGTAGCGCGAAGCCGCCAGATTCCGCTCCCGAAACAGATCCTGACTCTGATCCCGCGCCTCCTGGTACTGCCGCATAATCTCCGCGAACGGCAGCTCCCCGGAAAGCGCGATGTCCAGCGCAATCGCCATCTGATCCGCCTCCGCGAACGCCTTCGTCATCCCCAGCCCCAGCGTCGAATCGATCTGCGCCCCCGCGTCCCCAATCAGCGCCCACCCCGGCCCGAACGGCTGCCGACGGTGGAACGGCAGCTCGCGCGTCCCCCGGAACGGCTCCTCCCGCTCACCTCCCGCCGCCCGCTCGCTCAGCCCCGGCGCCAGCTCACGCAGCGTCTCCAGAAACGCCCCTTCAATGTCCTGCCGCACCTCCCGGAAGCGCTCCACCGGCCACGCCGCGCCAATGTTCACCTGCCCGTGATGCGTCGGGAACACCAGCAGCGCCGCACCCGGCTGGAAATAAGTCTCCACCCCCCTCGTCTCCACCCCGCTCCAGTACGAGTAGTAGCTGCACAGCAGCGGCTCCACCTCCAGATACGTCGCCGGCTTCATCGCCCCCGCCACGAACGAGTGGCTGCCGTCCGCGCCCACCACCACCCGCGCCTCCTCCGTCACCGCCCGCCCCTCCCCGTCCGTCGCCTCAATCCCCACCACAGCCCCGTCGTCACCTCGCAGCAGCCCTGTCACCCGCACCCGATCGCGCATCTCCGCACCGGCCGCCGCCGCCGCCTCCCACAGGATGTAATCCAGAATCTCCCGACGCGGGCACAGCGCGTACTGCAAATCGCCGTTCGCATCTCGGGCAAACGGCTCCAGGCTCATCTCACCCCCACGATGCGCCTCAAACCGCGTGATCCGAGGACACCCAGACCGCTCCACCGCCTCCAGCAGCCCCCAGTTGCGCAACCGCGCCACCCCCGCCGGGTGCATATAGTGCGTCGACAGCGTGTCGCTCGGCATCCCATCTCGCTCCACACACAGCACCCGATACCCCGCCCGCCCCAGCAGCATGCTCAACGGAGCCCCCGACACCCGCCCACCCACAATGATCGCGTCGTACA
>JABIST010000068.1 GCA_018700215.1 Dehalococcoidia bacterium
CCGATTGGTCTCGGGAGCCACGTGCACTGGGATCGGAAGCTCGATGGGTTGCTGGCGCAGGCGGTGATGTCGATCAACGCGGTGAAGGCGGTGGAGATCGGCGATGGGTTCGAGGGTGCGCGTACACCGGGGTCGGAAGTGATGGACGTGATTCTGCCGGCGGCTGCGTGGGAGCGACGGCCGTGGGAGCGGGAGACGAACCGCGCGGGCGGCCTGGAAGGCGGCATCACCAACGGGGAGGATGTGGTGGTGCGCGGCTATCTGAAGCCGATCTCGACAGTGCCGCGTCGGATGCCGACGGCGGACCTGCTGACGGGCGAAGAGACTGAGTCGTTCTACGAGCGCTCGGACGTCTGCGTCGTTCCCGCTGGCGGTGTCGTCGGCGAGGCGATGGTGGCGATCGTGATTGCAGACGCGATGCTCGAGAAATTTGGCGGCGACCACGTCGAGGAGCTGCGCCGCAACCTCGAAGGATTCATGGCGACGGTGGGACCACGGGAGCGGGGCACATGAGCGCGGTGCGGCAGATTGTTCTGATTGGGCTGTCCGGGGTTGGGAAGAGCACGGTTGGCAAGGCGCTCGCAGAGCGACTGGACTGGGCGTACCTGGATACCGATGACCTGGTGACGGAGCAGGAGGGGCGGACGCCCGCGCAGATCATCGATACGGACGGCGAGCCGGCGTTCCGTGCGATCGAAGAGCGCGTGGTTGCTGAGGCCGCGATGCGCGAGCCGGCGGTGATCTCGACCGGTGGCGGCGCGTTCCTCTCAGCAAAGAACCGACGTGCGCTCGGCGAGCGGGGCTTCATCTGCTTCCTCGATGCGACATCGTCGGCGATCGCCGCGCGGTTGCGCGACAGCTCGACCGGTGAGGATCGCCCGTTGCTGGGTGACGATCCGACGGAGCTGGAGGCGCGCCTGGGCATGCTCGACCGCGAGCGGCGACGCTACTACCACCACGCGGACCTGTGGGTGCCGGTACAGCCGTTGCCGCGCGGCACGGGCGATCCTTCGAGCGTGCTCGACGAGGCGGTCGCGCGAATCCTGCGCTCGTGGGCAGGCGAAGGTGCTCGGCCGGTCGGACTACCTCGACGGTTGGAGCGGCTGAGCGCGGGAGCGCCCGCCGTGGGGCCGGCGGCGGTGGTGGATACCGGTACCCACCGCTACCCGATCTGGGTGGGTGCGGGCGAGCTGGCGAGGTTGGCTGAGCGGTTGGAGCAGCTTGAGCTTTCCGACCGACGGGTATTCCTGATCTCCGACAGCGAAGTGATCGACCGACACGGACGGACCGCGGCGGAGGCGCTCGACACCGGCGGCATCGCCGGAGCCTCGTACGTCGTGCCGTCAGGCGAGCAGTCGAAGCAGCTCCACGTGGCGCGCGAGATCTATAGCTGGCTCGCCGAGCAGCGCGCCGAGCGTCGCGACCTGATCATCGCGCTCGGTGGCGGCGTGGTCGGCGACCTCGCTGGCTACGTAGCGGCGACCTACCTGCGCGGGATGCCGTTCGTGCAGCTTCCGACGACGGTGCTGGCGATGAACGATGCAGCGATTGGCGGAAAGGTCGCGGTGGATCTGCCGAGCGGCAAGAACCTCGTGGGTGCGTTCCATCAGCCGAGGGCTGTGATCTCTGATGTGTCGACGCTGCGGACGCTGCCAGGACGCTCGTTCAACGAGGGCTTCGGCGAGGTGATTAAACACGGCTTTATTCTCGATCCCGAGCTGCTGGCAGACCTCGAATCACAGCCCGATGCGTACCAGCCGCACTCCGACGTGGAGCGACTGGCCGACATCACGGCGCGTTCGTCGCGGTTGAAGGCGCTGGTGGTCTCCAGCGACCCCGAGGAGCAGGGCCTGCGGGCGATCCTGAACTACGGGCACACGATTGGTCACGCGATTGAGGCGGTGACCGGCTTCAGCGAGTACCTGCACGGTGAAGCGGTGGCGATCGGGATGATGGGCGCGGCACGGATCGCGCATGGCCTCGGCCTGATCGATGCCGAACTGCTGGCACGCCACGGCGACATCCTGCGCTCGTTCACGCTGCCGACGGCTGCGCCCGGCCTCGATGTGCAGCGGGTGCTCGACGCGATGCTGATGGACAAGAAGGTCGTACAGGGCAAGCTGCGGTTCGTGCTGCTGGAGGGCGTTGGCCGCCCGGTGGTGCAGGACGATGTGCCGGAGGACCTCGTCCGTCGCGTGCTGCGCGAGCTGGCCGCGGGCTAGGTCTGAGCGGTGGGAACCGAGACGCTGCGGTCGCAACCCATTGCCCTCGCGGGGCATTGGGAGCAGGAGCATGGCTGTTCTGATGCTCCTGGCGTCGCAGGCGGCTAACGCTCGATGGTCAGATATCGGAAGCAGCGTCAGATCGTGGCGATCGCGACCGGCAGGGTGCAGGGCGTTGGCTACCGCGCGTTCTGCGCGGAGCACGGGATGAAGCTGAATATCATCGGTTACGCCAAGAACCTGCCAGACGGTCGCGTCGAGGTGGTGGCGGAGTCGGACGAAGCGACGCTTCGACAGCTGGTGAAGCTGATGCGCGAAGGACCAGCGTTATCGATCGTCCGCGACGTGACCTATCGCTGGGAAGAGCCGACCGGCGAATTCGCCGGCTTCGAGGCAGTGATTTAGCCCCTTCGGGGCGTCTTTGCCCCTTCGGACTCGCTTGTCAGTGTGAGCGGCCCAGCGGCGGTGTTGCTGCCGTCTCGTCGCTGATGTGCTGAGGCCCGGGCTTCGTCATGAACGCGAGGATGAGGCCGAGGACGCTGAAGCCGGTGACGAGGAGGAAGGCGGCACGCCAGCCATCGATGAAGGCGGCGGAGGCGCCGTCGGTGGTGGCGATGTCGCTGAGGGGGATGTCGAATCCGCCGGAGACCATGACGGCGACGACGACGGCGGAGGCGATGGCCTGGCCGGTGACGTTGCCGACGTTACGGGTGAGGTTGGTGAAGGCGCCGACGACGCCGAGTGCGGATGGCGGGACGGCGCCCATGATCTGGCTGTTGTTGGGGACGTTCCAGAGACCCATGGCGAGCCCGTTGACGAAGAGGATGACGGCGACGATCCAGAGCGCGGTGTCAGCCGTCACGAACACCATTGCGACGGCTGTGGCGATCAGTACGAGGAAGCCGGCCACGGAGAAGCGCCTTGAGCCGAATCGATCCGAGAGGCGGCCCGACGCCTGAGCGGCGATGGCCATACCGGCCGAGATGAGGAAAAGCAGCAGACCCGCCGTACCCTCGCCAAGCTCGCGGAGGCTGATCAGGTAGATCGGCGCCAGGAAACGGAACGCGGTAGTGCCCATGAAGCCGACGAGGCGGGCGACGATGCCCATGCTGAAGACGGCGTTCCGGAACATGCGCAGCTCCAGCATGGGAGCGGCGGTTCGCAGTTCCCAGCGAGCGAATAGCGCGAGCAGCGCGATAACGGCTGCGCCTCCACCGAGGATGAACGGGGAGAGCCAACTGACGCCGAACGGGTTGTTGATGGTGATGACGAGCACGATCACGGCGATGGAAGAGAGGATCGCCCCGCCCCAATCGAAGGGCGGGCGCTCTGTTTCGTGGAGCTGGCTGACACGTCGTTCGTCGAGGATGAAGTAGCCGGCGACGAAGGCGATGACGATCGGGATGGTGATCATCCAGAAGAGCGCCTGCCAGGGGAGGAACTGGAGCACGAGGCCGGCGAAGATGGGGCCGGTGGCACCGCCGACGGCGACAGCGGTGGTCTGACTGCCGATGGCCATGCCTCGTTCGCGTTCGGGGAATACAGAGACGACCATGGCGGTGCCGACGGACTGGCCCATGGAGTTGCCGATGGCCATGACGACGCGGGCGACGATCAGCAGGCCGAAGGTGGGGGCGAGTGCGGTGAACACTGCGCCGCTGCCGAAGAAGGCGAGGCCGATCAGGTGGACGCGCCTGCGGCCGACCATATCGGCGAGGCGGCCCATGGGCATCATCAGCGCGCTGATGGTGAGCGCCTGAGCGATCACGACCCAGGTGACGGCGCGGAGCGTGACGCCGTAGTCATCGGCGATCGATGAGAGGGCGACGAAGACCATCGACATGCTCATCACCTGCGTGAAGAACGAGATGCCGATAGCGGTGAACGCCCTCCACTTGTAGGTGGGGTCGTTCTCGACGAAGGGCGCGCTGGGAGGCGTCGGAGTGTCGGTGGCGCTCAAGAGCGGTCAGCCAAGGTCAGGTCCTCGATCGTTACATGTCGCGCGGCGCGCCTCCGGCGAGCCAGAGGCGCAGAGAAATGGTCGCCTCGCGCGCCGAGCGCTGATGGTAACGCCTTCACCCTCTTGGGAAAGCCGCTGCCTCGGATGCGGAATTGGTGGTTAGTCCGAGACTTCGACGATGCACTCGATTTCGACCGTGATCTGACTGGGGAGCGAGCCCATGCCGACGGCGGAGCGGGCGTGGCGACCAGCGTCGCCGAAGACTTCGACGAACAGATCGGAGCAGCCGTTGATCACCTTCGGCTGGTCTCCGAAGTCGGGGGCGGCGTTGACCATGCCGAAGACCTTGACGATGCGGGTGACGCGGTCGAGTGTGCCGAGTTCTGCGCGGAGGACGGCGAGCAGGGTGAGGCCAGTTTCGCGGGCGGCCTGGTAGGCCTCGTCAACGCTGACCTCGGCGCCGACTTTGCCGTTGGAGCCGCGAGGGCCCTTGCCGGCGAGGAAGAGGAGGTTGCCGGTGCGGACGGCGTGGACGTAGTTGCCGGCGGCATCGGGGACCGCGGGCAGGGTGATGCCGAGTTCGTCGAGTCGTTCGTTGATGGACATGGGGCCTCCGAGGGTTGGTGCGCGGTGTGCAGGCGTCGTCGGATGATAGCGATGTCGTCGATGGAGGGCTGGACGCTCGGACAGATCGAGTCAGGCATCGGTAGGATGCGGCGCGAGACCATTGAGGCAGGCGGGTACGCGTGCCGGGAGCCGGAAGGGGCATCGAGATGCAAGAGCTGGAGCTGGTTCCGTATCTGCTGTACGAGAAAGAAGAGAGCGGCATCCTCTGGATCAAGTTCAACCGACCGGAGCGGATGAACGCGGCGGTGGGTGGCACGGAGCGGAAGGGCACGCTTTCGAAGGTGGGCGAGTACATGCGTGCCGCCGATGACGATCCAGAGATCAAGGTGATCGTGCTGACCGGACTCGGGCGGGCCTTCTGCGCGGGCGTGGATGTGAAGGGCATTGAGGGCTTCGAGACTGGCGATAACTTCCTGGGCAACGCGGCGCCGGGCGAGGGGGGAGATGCGTCGCGAGAGCGCTTCTACTACGGCATCACCAAGCTGATGAAAGACCTTTCGTTCATCCGCAAGCCGACGATCGCGATGGTGAACGGTCCGGCGGCGGGCTTCGGCATGGGCATGGCGCTGCAGTGCGACATTCGCTACGGGAGCGAGAACACGCGGTTCATCTCCTACCAACAGGTGGGCCAGATCATCGAGAACGGCGGAGCGTACTACCTGCCTCGGCTGGCGGGGCTGGGGCGGGCGCTGGAGTTCTCGTTCACGGGCCACCTGGACGGTCCGACCGCGGCGGAATGGGGTGTGCTGAACAAGATCGTTCCGGCCGATCAGCTGGAAGATGAGGTGCGGGCGCTGTGCGTGAAGATCATGCGTAACCCGCCGCTGGTGACCTGGATCAACAAGCGCGTGATCCGCGCGGCGATGGACAGCACGCTGGAGACGACGGCGGTGCTGACCTCGAACGCCTCGGGCATCCTCGCGAATTCCGACGACGCGGTCGAAGCACGCAACGCGCTGGTCGAACGTCGAGAGCCACTCTTCCACGGGCGCTAAGCCCCTTCGGGGCAGTTCGACCCTTCGGGCCTGTTTGCGGGGGCCTGGAGGTGGGTTCGTCGGGATTGGGAAGGAGTTGGTTATCCCCTTGGGAGTCCGAGGCCGCGATTAGCGATGATGTTGCGCTGGATCTCGGAGGTGCCGGCGAGGATCGAGCGCGAGGTGGCCCAGAGGTAGATCTGGCAGAAGAGGCCGTCCTCGATGGCGTGCGGCGAGCCGGGCCGGAGCATCGAGTGCTGACCGAGGACGCGGACGGCCCGCTGTGAGTCGCGCTGGATCATCTCGGAGCCGAACACCTTGGACATCGAAGCCTCGTAGTTGGGGACGGCGCCGCTAGCCTGCATCCAGGTGACGCGCAGGCCGACCAGCCGCGCGACATCCGCCTCGATGGCGATTTCGGCGAGGTCGGCGCGGTTGGTGCCGCTGAGTTCGACAGCGTTGGCGGGGTCCTGGACGTGCTGCATGAGCAGGTCGTAAGGGCCTCGGAAGGCGGCGACGCGGTCGACGCCGGAGCGTTCGAAATCGAGAGTGGTGGCGCCGACGTACCAGCCGCGATTCTCCTCGCCGATCATGTTGGCAGCAGGGACGCGAACATCCTCGAAGAAGGTCTCGTTGAATTCGCTGGCTTCGGTGATCTGGCTGATCGGGCGGAGCGAGATGCCGGGGGAATCCTTGCGCATCATGAAATAGCTGATGCCTCGATGTTTCGGGGCACCGGGGTCGGTGCGGGTGAGGACGTGGAGCCAGTCGGCGTTCTGGGCGCCGGAGGTCCAGATCTTTTGACCGTTGATGATGAAGTCATCGCCGTCGCGTTCCGCGCGCGTCTGGAGCGAAGCGAGGTCGGAGCCGGAGCCGGGCTCGGAGTATCCCTGGGCCCAGCGCACCTCGTTGCGGGCGATCTTGGGGAGATGCTCGGCCTTCTGCTCGTCGGTGCCGAACAGCATGAGGGTGGGGCCGACGAGCGAGGCGCCCTGGCCGCCGCGTGGTGAGCCGGCGAGCACACTCTCTTCGTTGAAGACG
>JABIST010000055.1 GCA_018700215.1 Dehalococcoidia bacterium
GGCGGCGCGGGCAGGGGCGGGCTCGGAGACGAGCACGCGAGTGGCTCCAGCGTTGAGCGCGGCCTGGATGCAGAACATGCCGATGGGACCAGCGCCGAGGATGGCGACGGTGTCGCCCAGCTTGATGGCGGAACGTCGGACGGCGTGAACGGCGACGGAGCAGGGCTCGGTGAGTGTGGCGACTTCGTCGGGGACATTGTCCGGGATGAGCGTGGGGCGCCACTCGGGAAGGATCTGGTATTCGGCGTAGCCGCCGTTCACGGAGTCGCCGAAGCCCATGGTGCGGTAGTTGTAACGAGGGTTGTCTCGCGACGGGGATGGGGTGCCCTCGGGCATGTCGCCGCCGCCAGCGACGACGCGCTGGCCGACGGAGAGGCGGGTGACGCCGGGGCCGATGCTGGCGATCTCGCCGGCGATTTCGTGGCCGATGACTGAGCCGGGCAGCGCGATGTTGTACATGAAGGCGTGTACGTCCGTGCCGCAGATGGCAGAGCGGTTGACCTTGACGAGCACCTGTCCGGGACCCGGCTCGGGCGTGGGGATGTCTTTGACCTCGAAGCGCTGAGCGCCCTGGTAGACGGCTGCTTTCATGCGGGTCACCTCGGGGGTGACGGTACCCGAATCGGTGGGCTAGTGGGCGCCGTTGGTTCCGTTGGTCTCGACGGGTCGGGACGCTTCGTCTGCTTCGTCATCATCGTCCATGCCGCCGGTGATCTCCGCGAAGGCGGAGTGGTTGTGGATGGACTCGAAGTTTTCGACAGTGACGCGGTAGCGGCCGATGCGTTCGTCGGCGTTGAAGGCGAGGGCGACATCGCGAGCGATGTCTTCGACGAACTTGGGGTTGTCGTAGGCGAGTTCGGTGACGTGCTTCTCGTCCGGGCGCTTGAGGATGGGGTAGAGCTGGCAGGATCCCTTGTCCTCGAGGAGGGCGATCAGGTCGTCGATCCAGAGGGGCTCGACCAGCTCGACGGTGGCGGTGACGTGGCTGCGCTGGTTGTGGGCGCCGTAGTCGGAAATGGTTTTTGAGCAGGGGCAGAGGCTGGTGACGGGTACCTCGACGGTGAGCTGCTCGATGATGTCGTCGCCGTCGAGTTCGGTGGCGAGGGTGACTTCGAAGTCGAGGGTGCTGGTGACGCCGCTGACGGGTGCGGACTTCTGCATGAAGTAGGGGAAGTGCATCTCCACTTCACAGCGTTCGGCTCCGAGGCGGCTTGCGACTTCGCGGACGAGTTCCGGGAAGGTGGCGAGCGAGTAGACGCCCGGGTGCTCTTCGAGGACCTCGACGAAGCGGGACATGTGGGTGCCCTTCACGTCAGGCGCGAGCTGCACGTACATGCCGAAGGTGCCGACGGTGTGCTGTTCCTCGGCGGAGCGGTCCTGGATGCGAACCGGCTGGCGGATGTCTCGGATGCCAACTCGATCGATCGACAAGTTCCGCGTGTCCGGGAGCGACTGTACGTCCGGGATCGCGGCTAGTTCGATAACCACGCTGTCTCTTTTCTTTGGGATCTGGGTGCCGGCGCGACTGGCTAGCTATTACGAATGGTACCAACGAATGGAAGCGATGAGGTGAGCCGGATCTCGACGTCAGTCGCCGGTGGTTGAGGCTCCATCGCCTTCGATGGCGATCTCGAGGGCGTGGCCGGGTTGGTGGTGGTCGGTCAGGAGCAGATCGGCGGCACGGAGGCCTTCGCGTTGCGCGGGCCAGACGAGGAGATCGAGGGCTTCGTCGCGTGTTGCCCAGCGGAAGTCGACGTGCTCGTCGTCGAGGATGGGGTCCGCGCCGGGCTCGACGACGGCGAGCAAGACGGGGATGTCGTTGAGGCGATCGTGCTGCCACTCGTAGTAGCGGGAGACGTAGGGGACGACGAGCAGGCGGGCGAGGGGGAGCTGCGTCTCCTCCGCGAGTTCGCGGCGAGCGGCCTGCCATGCGGCCTCGGAACCTTCGATCTTGCCGGTGACGATGCGCCAGCGGCCTTCGTCGACGCGATCGGGAGCACGGAGCAGGACGAGGTACTCGTAGGTGTCGCTGCCCTCGGCGGTGGGGCGGGCGACGTGGCAGTCGATGACGCGGATGACGGGGTGGCGGGATTCCGAAGTCATGCGTCGGATCGGTGCAATGGGCCGGGTGAGGACGTGCCGCCGACGACGGCGTCGGTGACCTCGATGGAGGGGCCGCCGAGGAGTTCGATGCAGTCTGGGACGGCGCCGAACATGCCATCGAGAATCTGAGCGATGGCGCGGGGGTTGCCGGGGAGGTTGAGGATGAGTGCCTTGCCTCGGGAGACGCCGAGCTGGCGGGAGAGCGCACCGGTGAGGACGTAGCGGAGGGAGACGGCGCGCATCAGCTCGCCGAAGCCGGGGAGGACGCGGTCTGCGACGGCGAGTGTGGCATCGGGGGTGACGTCGCGAGGGGCAGGGCCGGTGCCGCCGGTGGTGAGGACGAGGCAGCAGCCTTCGTCGTCGACGAGGGCGCGGAGGGTGGCCTCGATCAGTTGCTGTTCGTCGGGGATGAGCCGGGGGAAGGCTTCCCAGGGGGAGGCGAGGGCGGCATCGAGCCACTGATGGACAGCGGGGCCGCCGCGGTCTTCGTACTCGCCGCTGCTGGCGCGGTCTGAGACGGTGACTATGCCGATTCGGATTGGGGTATTCACCTGACAAGCGTACAGGTGGCCGTGAGACAACGGCCGGTATCATAGGTGGAGTGACCTCGAATTGATCGGACGACGGGAGGGTGTGATGGACCGAGCAGAACGACTCCAAGCGCTGCACGACGCTGTGCGCGAACGCATCCTGGTGCTGGATGGCTCGTGGGGTGTGCTGCTACAGGCGAAGGGTCTGACGGAGGCAGAGTATCGCGGCGAGCGGTTCGCTGATCACTCGCTGCCGGTGCAGAACAACCCGGACCTGCTGAACCTGACTCAGCCGGACATTGTTCGAGAGGTGCACGACCAGTACTTCGAAGCGGGCGCGGATATCGCGACGACGAACACCTTCACGGCTACCTCGGTGTCGCAGATCGACTACGAGTTGCAGGACGCCTGCTACGACATGAATTTCGCGGGCGCGTCATTGGCTCGGGAGCGGGCGGATGCGTGGACGGAGCGGACGCCGGAGAAGCCTCGGTGGGTGGCGGGCTCGCTGGGGCCGACAAACAAGACGACCTCGGTGCCGACGGATGTGAACAACCCGGGGCTGCGAGCGATCGAGTTCGACGAGCTGGTGGTGTCGTATCGGGAGGCTGCGCGCGGTCTGATCGACGGCGGCGCGGATCTGCTGCTGGTGGAGACGATCTTCGACACGTTGAACGCGAAGGCGGCGATCGTGGCGGTGCAGGAGGTGCTGGACGAGCTGGGCATCGAGGTGCCGCTGATGCTGTCGTGGACAGCGACTGACCTAGCGGGACGGAACCTGTCAGGGCAGACGATTGAGGCGTTCTGGAATTCGGTGCGGCACGCGCAGCCGTTCAGCATCGGGTTGAACTGCTCGTTCGGGGCGGCGGATCTGCGGCCACACGTGCTGGAGCTGGCACGGATTGCCGATGTGCCAATCAGTGCGCATCCCAACGCGGGGTTGCCGAATGAGCTGGGCGAGTTTGAGGAGACGGCTGAGATCACGTCGGGGCAGCTTGGCGAGTGGGCGACGTCGGGCCTGGTGAACATCGTGGGTGGCTGCTGCGGTACGACGCCGGAGCACGTGAGACAGATTGCGGCGGCGGTAGCCGAGCAATCGCCGCGCCCGATCCCAGCGATTGAGCCACGGATGCGGCTGGCAGGGATCGATGCGTTCGAGGTGGTCGCTTGACCAGCGAGGGCGCGTCGGAAGCCAGCGAGCTTGCCCCCGAACGACCGACCGCTTCATTCATCAACATTGGCGAGCGCACGAACGTCACGGGATCGGCGCGATTCCGGAAGCTGATTGCGGCCGACGACTACGAGGCCGCGGTTGAGGTGGCACGTCAGCAGGTGCAGAGCGGCGCGCAGATCCTCGATGTGAACATGGACGAGGGGCTGCTGGACTCGGAAGCGGCGATGGTGCGATTCCTGCGGCTGATTGGCGCGGAGCCGGACATCGCGCGAGTACCGGTGATGATCGACTCCTCGAAGTGGTCAGTGATCGAGGCAGGGCTGAAGCAGTTGCCGGGCAAGGCGATTGTGAACTCGATCAGCATGAAGGAGGGGGAAGCGCCCTTCCTGGAGCAGGCGCGCAAGGTGAAGCGCTACGGCGCGGCCGTGGTGGTGATGGCGTTCGACGAGGAGGGCCAGGCGGAGACGGCGGAGCGAAAGTTCGCGATCTGCGAGCGGGCGTACCGGCTGCTGGTGGACGTGGTTGGCTTCCCGCCCGAGGACATCATCTTTGACCCGAACGTGTTCGCGGTCGCGACCGGCATTGAGGAGCACAACGACTACGCGAACGCCTTCATTGAGGCGACGCGGCTGATCAAAGAGGGTCTGCCGTACGCGCACGTGTCCGGGGGGGTCTCGAACGTGTCGTTCTCGTTCCGCGGGAACAACGGGCTGCGCGAGGCGATGCACGCGGCGTTCCTCTACCACGCGATCCGCGCAGGGCTGGACATGGCGATTGTGAACGCGGGCGCGCTGCCGGTATACGAGCAGATCCCGGCGGACCTGCTGGAGCGCATTGAAGATGTGCTGCTGAACCGGCGCGACGATGCGACGGACCGGCTGCTGGAGGTAGCGGACCAGTACGCGGGGACGCGCCAGGCGGCGCAGCAGCAAGACCTGAGCTGGCGCGAGCAGCCGCCGCGCGAGCGGATCACGCATGCGATGGTGAACGGCATTGACGAATACATCGTGGACGATGTGGAGGAGATCCGGCCGACGCTCGATCACCCGTTGGAGGTGATCGAGGGCCCGTTGATGGACGGGATGAGCGTTGTGGGCGACCTGTTTGGCGCGGGGAAGATGTTCCTGCCGCAGGTGGTGAAGAGCGCGCGGGTGATGAAGAAGGCGGTGGCGCACCTGATTCCGTTCATCGAGGCGGAGAAGGAGCGAACCGGCGTATCGAAGTCGAACGGCAAGATTGTGCTGGCGACGGTGAAGGGCGATGTGCACGACATCGGCAAGAACATCGTGGGCGTGGTGTTGCAGTGCAACAACTACGACGTGATCGATCTGGGTGTGATGGTGCCGACGGCGAAAATCCTGGAGACGGCGCGGAACGAGGGCGCGGACATCATTGGCCTGTCCGGTCTGATCACGCCGAGCCTGGAAGAGATGGTGGTGTTCGCGGGGGAGCTACAGCGTGCGGAGCTGAACCTGCCGCTGCTGATCGGTGGGGCGACGACCAGCCTGATTCACACGGCGGTGCGGATTGAGCCGGAGTACGACGGGCCGGTGGTGTACGTGAAGGACGCATCACGGGCCGTGGGGGTGATGTCACAACTGCTCTCCGAGACGGCTCGTGACCCATTCGTCGAGGGTGTGCGGGCGGAGTACAAGGAGACGCGGGAGGGGTACCTGTCGCGTCGGGAGACGGTTGCGCGGCACTCGATCGAGCGGGCGCGCGAGCTGAAGGCGGCGATCGACTGGGGTGAGTACGAGCCGGCTGAGCCAGTGACGCCGGGGGTGACGGTGTTCGAGGATTACCCGCTGGAGGAGCTGGTGGAACGGATCGACTGGAAGCCGTTCTTCCAGACGTGGGAGTTGTCCGGTAGCTTCCCGCAGATCCTGGATGACGCGGTGGTGGGTGAGGCCGCTCGCGAGGTGTACGAGGATGCACAGCGGATGCTGGCGCAGCTTGTGGAGGAGCGCTGGTTGCAGGCGCGCGCGGTGGTCGGCTTCTGGCCGGCGAATTCCGATGGCGATGACATTGAGCTGTACTCGGACGACTCGCGGGAGACGGTGCTGGCGACGGCGCACACGCTGCGGCAGCAGACGAACTCGGAGCACGAGCGGGAGAACTTCGCGCTGGCGGATTTCATCGCGCCGCGCGACTCGGGGATGGCGGACTACCTCGGCGGGTTCGCGGTGACGGCGGGGATCGGACTGGACGAGCGGGTAGCGCAGTTCCAAGCGAAGCACGACGACTACCAGGCGATCATGCTGAAGGCGCTGGCGGATCGGCTGGCGGAGGCGCTGGCGGAGCGGATGCACGAGCGGGTTCGTCGGGAGCTGTGGGGCTACTCGGCGGATGAGACGCTGGACAACGATGCGCTGATCGCGGAGCAGTACCGGGGGATCCGCCCGGCGCCGGGGTATCCGGCGTGCCCGGACCACACGGAGAAGCAGACGTTGTTCGATCTGCTGGATGCTGAAGCGAACACGAGTATCACGCTGACGGAGAGTTTCGCGATGCATCCGGGCGCATCGGTCAGCGGTTGGTATTTCAGCCACCCGGAGGCGCGGTACTTCGGTGTCGGTCGGATTGAGCGCGACCAGATCGAGGACTACGCGGAGCGCAAGGAGTGGACGGTTGAGGAGGCGGAGCGCTGGCTGGCGCCGAACCTCAACTACGAACCTCGGAAGTAGCGTGGGCTCGTCAGTCGGTCGCGAGGCCGAGGGCTTCGAAGAGTTCGGTCGTCGCTCGCCAACGGTTCATTGGGTAGAAGTGGATTCCGGGTGCGCCCGCTTCGATGAGCTGGCGGGCGAGGTTGGCTGCGTGTTCGACGCCGATGGCACGGCCCTCGGCGGGGGTTGAGGCCTCGGCGAGGCGTTGGGCAAGGGCGTCTGGGAAGCTGCCGCCAGCCATTTCGACCATGCGGCGGGTCTGGTCCGGGTTGGTGACGGGGATGACTCCGGGGATGACGGGGGTGGTGACGCCTCGATCTGACATGTCGGACATGAAGCGCGTGTAGTGCTCAACCTCGAAGAAGAACTGAGTGACGGCGAAGTCGGCAACGGCGAGCTTGGCGGACTGGTGTTCGCGGTCGCTGACGAGGTCGGGGGCGAGCGGGTGGCCCTCGGTGTGGGCGGCGACGCCGAGAGCGAAGTTGTTCTGGTCGCGGAGGAAGTCGACGAGTTCGGCGGCGTAGCGGAAGTCGCCCTCGGTAACGGGCGGGCCATCGGCGGGTGGGTCGCCGTGTAGGGCGAGGAGGTTCTGGACGCCATCGGTTTCGTATTCGCGGACGAGGGCGGCGATTTCGTCGCGGGTGTGGCCGACGCAGGTGAGGTGGGGGAGGACGGTGAGGTCGTGCAC
>JABIST010000243.1 GCA_018700215.1 Dehalococcoidia bacterium
AACGTGGGCCTGCAGCGCGAGCATGACCGCAGCGAGGTGAGCCCGATCAAGAAGCCAGACTGGGCTTCGTAGCACTTACGGCGAGACCCCGCGAGGAGGTCCCCGGGCGATGAGCTTCATTGAGGCCGAGCGCGAGGGCGACGTTGTTGTCCTGACGCTGAACCGCCCGGAGCGGCTGAACGCCGTGCATCTGGAGATGCGCGACGAGCTGTGGACGTATCTGTGTCTGCTGCGTGACGATCCCAGCGTCCGCGTGGCGATCCTGACAGGCGCGGGTGACCGCGCCTTTTCCGCGGGCGCGGACATCACCGACTTTGGGACGACGCCTTCGGTACTGGAGGCGAGAGATGTGCGCCTGGGGCGCGACCTGTGGGGGGTGATGGCACGTCTTCAGATCCCGCTGATCGCGGCGATCCAGGGGTTCGCGTATGGGGCGGGGCTGGAGATGTCGCTCTACTGCGATCTGCGGATCGCGGATGAGACGGCGCAGTTCGCGTTGCCGGAGGTGACGCTGGGCTACATCCCTTCGGCCGGTGGCACGCAGACGATTGGGCGACACCTGCCGCAATCGGATGCGATGCAGATGGTGACGACTGGCGAACCGATTGATGCGCAGCGGGCGTACGACCGAGGGCTGGTGCAACGCCTGGCACCGCCGGGGGAGGCGATGACCGTGGCTCGAGGGCTGGCGCGGGAGCTGGCGGCGATGAACCCCGAGGCGGTGCGCGCGGTGAAGCGCGCGGTGCTGGACGGATTGGACGTGAGTCTGTCCGAGGGCCTGGCGATGGAGCGACGCTTGGCCGACCGGGTGACGGCACAACGATGACGAGCGTCGACCAACTGGTAGCGATGACAGGGGAGCGATGACGAGCGAGCGGACCAGCCTGGAGGGTGTCGACAGCGAATCGGAGGAGCCGGGGTACCGGCAGGTGGGCCCGGTGCGGATCCGGCGGGACGCATCGATCGGTCCGATCGTGCTGGTGGCGGTTTCGCTGGCGGGGGTTCTGGCGGTGTTGTGGGGGCAACTGTTCGCAGCGCCGGGGATCGTTGTGACTGAGTTCGATGCGGGCCCGCTGGATGCCCACGGCATTGGCCAGGTGGTGGCGTTCCCGGAGCTGGATCTCTACGTGATTGGCCTGGAGGACGGACGGATTCGGGCGGTTGATGGGCGGTTGGATGGCACGGAGTGCCGCGTGGCGTACTTGCCAGATGATGAGCGGGGACGGGCACGAAACCCGAACGGCGTGGCGGGCACCCTGGAAGATGCTTGTAGCGGTGGGGTGTGGGCAATGACCGGGGATGCCATCAGCGGCGCAGACGAACCGCTGCGGACCCCGTTCGTGACGTTCCATCGGGACGAGGCAGGCCTGCTGCACGTCTGGGTGGAGCTGATCACGCTTGACGTGAGTACCGGTGAGTGAAGTCTGGGGCGTGGCGGTGAGCGCCTTCGATCCTTATGATTCGCTGGCTGCGTGGGGACCGAGGGTCGGCGCCAAGCGGCTTGCGGGGTCAGTCAGGTTTTGCCGCTTGCTCCAGATCGCGGTATGACTGCTCCGTTCTGTGCCAGTCGATGGGGCATTTTTATGTCTGTCGCCTAGCTGTCGGATTCAGTTTGAAGCGACGCGGTGGGAGAGAAACGCAATGAATACAGCTGAGTTCCTGATGATTTCGGCGGCGATTGTGCCCGATCGAACTGCGTTGGTGGGCAGTGATGGGCGGATGACGTACGGGGAGTTGCAATCGAGCACGAATCAGCTTGCGAACGCACTCCAGGCGATGGGTGTAGGGAAGGGCGAGAACGTTGGCGTGATGGCCGTGAACTGCCCTGAGTTCGTGGAGATCTACTACGCGTCCGCTGCAGTGGGTGCGACGCTGGTGCCGCTGAACTTCCGTGCGAAGACGGAAGAGATCACGCACATGGTGAACGAGGCGGATGTCACGACGCTGTTCATCTCTGAGCGTTACTGGCCGATTTACGAGGGCGTGAAGGACGCGCTGCCGGGTGTGCGCAACGTGATTGGCCTGGGCTTTTCACCGTCTGACGCGCAGTCATTTGCTGACGTGCGGAGCAACGGAGAGGACATCCCGGTCTTCGCAGATGTTGATGACGCTGACCCAACGCTGCTGATCTACACGTCCGGGACGACGTCGCTGCCGAAGGGCGTGGTGCTTTCGTACCAGGCGCTGACGGCGCTGGTGGTGAACACGCAGGCGCCGGCGGATCCATCGATTGAGCAGGAGGTGGTACTGGTCTCGGTGCCCTTCTATCACATCGCTGGTGCGACCACGATGATGAGCACGATCTTCTCTGGCCGGCGGATGGCGATTCTGGCGCAGTTCAGTCCAGAGGCGTGGCTGGAGATGGTGCAGAACGAGGGTGTCACCCACGCGTTCCTGGTGCCGACGATGCTGAAGCGGATCATGGAGGTCGAGAATTTCGATTCGTACGACCTGTCGACGTTGCGGCTGATCACCTATGGCGCCGCGCCGATGCCCTACGAGGTGGTGCGCACGGCGGTGAATGTGTTCCCGCCGATTGGCGTTGACCTGATGAACGCCTACGGACAGACGGAGGCGACGGGTTCGCTGACGTTCCTGAGCCCGGACGACCACCGGTTGGATGGAAACCCGGAAGAGAACGAGCTGAAGCTGCAGCGATTGCGCTCGGTGGGGCGCCCGATGGCGGACATTGATGTGGCGATGCTGGACCCGGACGGCCAACGATTGCCGGACGGCCAGGAGGGCGAGATCTGCATCCGCGGCGACCGCGTGATGAAGGGCTACAACAAGCGCGAGGCGGACACTGGTTCGGCGCTGATCGACGGCTGGTTGCACACCGGCGACCTGGGCAAGATTGACGAGGGCGGTTACCTGTTCATCACGGGGCGGCTGAAGGACATGGTGATCCGCGGCGGCGAGAACATTTCGACCGCGGAGATTGAGAACGTGCTGGAGGATCACCCGGGGATCGCGGAAGCGTCCGTGATCGGCGTCAAAGACACCGAGTGGGGCGAGGTTGTGAAGGCGATCGTCGTCGCGGGTCCGGTGGACGATGTCCCGTCCGAGGACGACCTGACGGCCTACGTGAAGTCCCGTCTCGCCTCGTACAAGGCGCCGGGGCTGTACCAGTGGATCGACGAGTTGCCTCGGAACCACCTGGGCAAGGTGCTGAAGACTGATTTGCGCGATCTGTACGGGCAGCCGACCGAGGGAACGCTCGTCTAGTTTAGATTCATCAGCGAGTTGGAACATCGCGCCCTGATCCGGGCGCCAGAATGAAACGGGGAACGGATGGCGAGCACCACGACCACGGGTGAGCGACCGACGCGTCTCGTGGGCTTCTGGTGGGCGCCAGCGCTCCTGGTGAGTGTGGTTGGCGTCTTTTTCGCGCTGGAAGTGAGTTCGTCGGAGGGTGCGGGACGCGAGTCCTTCTTCAACGCGGCACACCCGTGGTCCGTGTACGTGTTCATGTCGGCGTTGGTTGGACTGCTGGTCTATGGGCTGGTGCGACACGCGACGTTGTGGCGGCTGGGTGCTCCGACACAGGACAGCCTGCTGAAGGAATTGCCGCTGCGTTTGAAGAACGTGACGCGGTTGGGCCTGGCGCAAGACAAGGTGCGGCGCGACCGCTACGCGGGCGTGATGCACTGGTGCATCTTCTCGTCGATCCTGGTGCTGACGATCGTCACCGCACAGGTTGCGATTGAGGACGACACGCCGCTGGAGTTCTTGCACGGTCGCTACTACCTCTTCTTCTCCTTCTACGGTGACCTGTTCGGCCTGATTGGGTTGGTGGGCGTTGGGATGGCGATGTGGCGACGCTACTTCGCTGACTTCGCACGGATTCGTTGGGACGAGCGGCTCGAAGATCACCTGATCATCGTGGGCCTGGGCCTGGTGCTGATTTCGGGATTCCTGGTGGAGGCCTTGCGGATTCAGGTGACTGAGCTGACGCAGGAGCCGGACTGGGCGAGATGGTCCTTCGTTTCCTTCGGCATTGCACACTTCTTCGATCTGTTCCACATCAGCGATGAGAACCTGCTGTCCGTGCACTCAGCAGCCTGGTGGACGCACATCGCAATGGCGTTTTCGTGGCTCGGCCTGATCGTCTTTACGCGGCTGGACCACCTCTTCTTCGCGCCGGTGAACGCGTTCTTCCTGCGCACAGATTCGCCGGGGCGACTGGCACGGATTCCGAACATCGAGGAGCGCGAGGTCTTTGGTGTTGGGTTCGTCCAAGACTTCACGTGGAAGCAGCTCTTTGAACTGGACGCGTGCGTGCGTTGCGGTCGATGTACTGATGTGTGTCCGGCGAACATTGCGGGGCAGCCGCTGTCGCCGATGCACCTGATCCAAGATCTGAAGGGGCATCTGGCCTCGGTTGGCCCGGACATCCAGCGCGCCGGGAACGACGGCGAGGATCAGCGGGCCGTATCGCCGTTCGCGATGGTGGGCGAAGTGATCAAGGACGAGACGCTGTGGGCGTGTCGGACGTGCGGCGCCTGCATGCAGGAGTGCCCGGTGATGATTGAGCACGTGCCGACGATTGTGGACATGCGGCGCTACCTGGTGATGGATGAGGCGCGGCTGCCGCAGACGGCGCAGGCGGCGCTCCAGAACATGGAGATGCGCGGCCACCCGTGGAGCGGGACGGCGCTGGAACGCACTACGTGGATGGACGGCCTGGGCGATGTGCCGATCTACGACGGCACGCAGGAGTACCTCTACTGGGTGGGCTGCTCGGGTTCGCTGGTGGATCGGAACCTGCCGATTACCCAAGCGGTGTTCAAGCTGCTGCGCGAGGCGGACACCTCGTTCGGGGTGCTGGGACAGGAAGAGACCTGCAACGGCGATCCGGCACGGCGACTGGGGAATGAGTACCTGTACCAGATGCTGGCTGAGCAGTTGGTACAGACCTTCAAAGACAAGAACGTGCAGCGGGTGATCACGAACTGCCCGCACTGCTTCAACACCTTCAAGAATGAGTATCCGCAGTTCGATGGCCACTTCGAGGTGCTGCACCACACCGAGTTCTTGAACTCGAAGCTGCAGGATGGGTCGCTGAAAGCGACACACGAGGTGAATGCGTCGCTGACGTACCACGACTCGTGCTACCTGGGCCGGATCAACGGGGTGTATGACGCGCCTCGGCAGATCATGGAGTTCGTGCCCGGTGCGTCGATGACGGAGATGCCGCGCAACCTGAGCAAGGGGCTCTGCTGCGGCGCTGGCGGCGGGAACATGTGGCAAGAAGAGGTGGGCGACCGGCGCGTGAATCACGTGCGCAGCGAGGAAGCAATTGCGACCGGCGCTGACCAGGTGATCTCCAACTGCCCGTTCTGTATCCAGATGTTCGACGACGGCGTGCCGGCGGTGCAGACGGAAGAAGAAGGCCGAATCCGGCCGTTCGATGTGGCGGAGCTACTGGAGCAGGCCGTGTTCGGTCCAGCGACGGCAGCACCGGTGGCAGCGGGCGTCTCGGCAGCTATCGAAGACAGCTCGGCGGATGCGCCGGAGTCGGAAGCGGAGCCAGACGGGGACGAGTAGGTTCGTTCAAGACAGTCAATGAGGTCCCGAATTGATGGGACCAGCGGGGCTTGTATGCAGGCCCGAGTGGTTACGAGACTAACGTGGCGGGTGTCCGAGGGGCCCCGATCAGCATGGGACCCCTGGTCCCACGGACGTGGAGGAAACGATGCATTTCGTTGTCTGCGCAAAGCAGATCCCTGACCCGGAGACACCCCCTTCGGCGTTTAAGATTGATGAGGCCAGCAACAGTGTGGTGCCGGCGCAGGGGTTTCAGCCGGTACTGAGCCAGTTTGACGGCATTGCCGCCGAGGCGGCGCTTCGCATCAAGGAGGCGGCCGGGGACGACACGAAGATCACCGTGCTGTCGATGGGTGCGGAGAGCGCACAGGCGGCGATCAAGCAGGTGCTGGCGATGGGCGCCGATGAGGGCGTGCTGTTGCAGGATGCTGTCTTTGATGGCGGCGATTCGCACGCGACGGCGACGGTGCTGGCGGCGGCGATTCAGAAGCTTGGCGATGTGGACGCGGTGTTCTGCGGCCGGCAGTCGGCTGACTGGGACATGGGCCAGGTTGGCCTGCTGATTGCCGAGGCGCTGGACTGGCCGGTCGCGATTCTCGCGAAGGATGTTCAGATTGCGGATGGCACGATGACCACGACGCGCGTGTTGGCGGACGGGTTTGAGACGGTGGCACAGGCGATTCCGGCTGTGGTGACGGTTTCGAACGAGTTCGGCGAGCCGCGCTACCCGAAGCTGCAGCAGATTATGCAGGCAGCGAAGAAGACCGTGACGACGATGACGCACGACGAGCTGGGGCTGGACCCGGGCAGCGTTGGCGCAGCAGGTTCGCGGTTGAAGCTGGAGCGGCTGTACGTACCGGCATCGGACATGCAGGTGGAGCTGATCGAGGGCGACACGCCCGAAGATCAGGCCAAGAACCTGGTGGCGAAGCTGGTAGCGGACAAGCTTTTCTAGCCCGCGCATCCTGAGGAGGATTCAACGATGGCACGCAACATTTTAGTCGTCGGTGAGCTTGTTGAGGGCGCGCTGAGCCCCACGACCGCCGAACTGCTTGGACAGAGCACGCGACTGGTAGACGGTGGTTCGGTGGCGGTAGCGCTGCTGGGCAGCGGTGCGTCTGGCGCGGCTTCGGCTGCGTTCGAGGCGGGCGCCGACAAGGCGTTCACGAACGACGACGCCGGCTACGATCAGTACAACTCCGACCAGTGGGTGAACGCCGTGGAGGCCGCGCTGGACGGTGTGGACGCGGTGTTGGTCGCGCAGAGCTCGGTCGGTCGCGACATGGCCCCTCGGCTGGCGGCACGGCAGAACACCGCAGCGGCGATGGACTGCATCAACGTGACCGACGACGGCGGGACGCTGAAGGTGACCCGACCGGCGTACGGCGGGAACGCGCTGGCGGAGTACAGCTTCGCGGCGAGCCCGGCGGTGGCGACGGTGCGCGCGAAGGCGTTCGAGGCGATTGAGGCTCGAGGCGGTGCTTCGGGCGAGACGGTGGAGTTGCCGGCCGCGGGCGAGTCCCGCACGACGATTCAAGGTCGCGAGCTGGCGGAGGCCACGGGTCTCTCGATCACGGAGGCGCCGGTGGTGGTGTCTGGTGGCCGTGGACTCGGTAGTGAAGAGGGCTTCCAGCAGTTGGAGGCGCTGGCTACGGCGTTTGGGACGAGCCGGGCGGCTGTTGGGGCTTCACGCGCCGCATGCGACCTGGGTTGGTACCCGGTCAGCCAGCAGGTTGGCCTGACTGGCAAGGTGGTGACGCCTGACCTGTACGTGGCTGTCGCGATTTCTGGTGCGAGTCAGCACATGGCTGGTTGCTCTGGTGCGAAGATGATCATCGCGATCAACAAGGACCCGGATGCGAACATTTTCCAGAATTCGAAGTACGGCATCGTAGGAGACTATAAGGCTGTGCTTCCGGCGCTGATTGAGGCGGTCAAGGCCGCCAGCTAGGCGGATTCAGCTCACACGCAACATAAGCGAAGCGGGTGTGCCTCAGCGCGTACCCGCTTCGTTTATGTTTGAGCTTGCGCCGAGGCGTGGCTGGTTCTGAGGCGGGGTTTGCGTGGGCATGTGCACGCAAATACAATCAAAATTCGGGTAATCATCTCGGTCACATGTGTATCGAGTCGAGTGGAAGTCGACATAAATGACCATTATCGGACTCACCGGCGGCATCGCCTCGGGCAAGTCGACTGCATCTGAGCGGCTGAAGGAGCTTGGTGGGCTGGTGGTCGACGCGGATCGACTGGGGCATCGGGTCTATGACCCGGGGACGCCGGGCTTCGAGAAGATCGTGAACGCATTCGGGCACGACCTGGTGGCCGAAGACGGTTCCATCGATCGTCGGATCCTGGGCGGCAAGGTGTTCGGCGCGCCGGACGAGATGAAGCGGCTGACGGATATTGCCTGGCCAGAGATTCGTCGTATGGCGGGCGAAGAGTTCGCGAAGCTGCGAGAGCA
>JABIST010000274.1 GCA_018700215.1 Dehalococcoidia bacterium
AGCACTACCTCGGCGGGTATCGCAAGCAGATGGCGCTCTCCGAGGACGAGTGTCGCGCTGGCATCGAGTTCTGGTGGCAGAACCGCCTGCACGGCACCTGGGCCTACCGTGCCTACTTCCTCGAAGGCAACGACCGCGTCACCGCCTTCTTCCCGGAGATGGATCGGCACCTCAGAGCCTTCGCCGATCCTCGCTGGCGAGAGCAGATCGCGGATCGGCTCGTCGCCGCGCTGACCTAATCGAAACGGGAAGCGACGCGCTGCTTCAGCAGATCAGGGCGGGAAGCCGTGATGCTGTCGATGCCCAGATCGAGCGCGAGCGCCATCTCCTCGTCGGAGCCCACTCCCCAGGTCGAGACCTGGATGCCGGCTTCGTGCGCTTCGGCGACCAGCTCAGGTGTCAGGTCCTTCAGTAGCGGCGACCAGTAAGTACCACCAGCCGCGCGGACCGCGGAGATGAACGTGCCACCGTGGTCGATCGGATCCCAGCCACCCCACCAGGTCGAATGCCCATCCACCGAGGGCCAGTCGCGGTCGGGCGCGATGTGCCTTGTATCGGCGGTCAAGAACCCGGTACGGATGCTCGGCTGCGCCTCCATCGCGAGACGGAGCACGCGCCAGTCGAACGCGATCAGCACGGTGCGTGCGATTCCATCGGCCGCCTCAAGCCGCGGCAGCAACGCGGCCAGGAACTCGTCCGGCGGCGTCGTGATGTCGGGCGCTTCGCTTGGATCGGTCTTCACCTCGATCCACAGCTCCGTGGTCGTGTCGTTACGGCGAGCGAGCGCTGCCAGCAGCTCCTCAAGCGTTGGAATCCGTTCGCCGTCTACCGCCACCTGATCGGGGTACGAGCGTGTCGCCCGCGATCCTGGCTTGGCGCGGCCCATGTCGTAGACACGCACCTGATCGAGGGTCAGCGAGCGGATCGGCGGGCCGGCCTCGGGAAGCCACTCGCCTTGTTCGTCGCGCGCCAGATCGGCGTTGATCCTGTAATCGTGGTGCCCGACGACGTGCCCGTCAGCGGTCACCTGGTAGTCGAACTCAATCCCGTCGATCCCGTGGTCGAGCGCGTGCTCAAAGCTCGCGAGCGTATTCGAGGGCCGCAGCCCCGAGATGCCACATGAACCGATCACCGTTGGTCGCGGATGCGCCATCTTCCGCCCCCTGCCGCACACGTTCGAGGTCCCGACCATACGCGAGCGTCATCGCTATGCGGCGCCCTCCTGGGTCGGTGCCGTCCGAGGCGGTGTCGGTTCGCGGGTCGCGAGGATCAACACCGCCGCCGCCACGTAAGTCACGATGAACGTCACGAAGGCGAACTCGTACCCGCCGCCAACGTCGTACACCACACCCGCGAACACCGGCCCGCCCGCACTCGACACGATGGTAAACGGACGCCCGATGCTGCGAACGGCGCCAAGTGTGAGTCGCCCGAAGTAGTCAGCCCAGACCACCTCCTGAATCGTCACGATGCCACCGACACCGACTCCGAACAGGAAGATCGCCCCATACGTGGTCGCCAGATCATTCGCCGCCAGGATCAGCCCGATCCCCAGCCCCAGGATCAAGAACTCCATCGCCGCCGCAATCCGCGATCGCAGCCGCTCCACCAGCAGCCCCCAGAATGGCTTCGATATCAATCCTGCCAGCCCGATCATGCCGACAGCGCCCGCCGCCTCCGTCCGGCTGAACCCGCTGTCTTCCAGGTAAGGAAAGAGGTGCAGCAACAACGCGCTGAAGCCCATCGTTCCCAGCCCAAAGCTCAGAATCAGCATCCACAGCGCCGGCGTCCGCAACGCCTCCCGCCGCGTCCAGATCGCCCCATCCAGCTCCTGCCGCTGCGCCTCCCGCTGTTCGTCCAGCACCGGAGCCACGCCGCCGTCCGGCTCCAGTCCGTAATCCTCCGGCCGCCGCCGCATCACCACCCACGAAGGAGGAATCACCACCACCCAGATCGCCACCCCAATCCCCGCCCACGCCGCTCGCCACCCCCACTCCTCGATCATCCACGATGCCACCGTCGGCAGCACCAGCGCCGTCACCGAAATCCCCATCGCCGAGATCGCAATCGCCTGCCCACGACGCCGCACGAACCAATTGGACACCGCTACGTTCGTCACCATCGCGCCCATCCCCGCCATCCCCAGCGTCACCACCCCCGCCTGCACCGCGTAGTACTGCCAGAGCTCCTGCACCTGCCCCAGCAGGATGTACCCCGCACCCGCAAACACCGCCCCCACCACCATCAGCCCGCGCCCACCTCGACGATCAAGCAACCCGCCGATGAACAGCCCAGCAACCCCCATCCCCGCGGTCGACGCCGTCTGCCCAAACGATAGCGCCGTCCGTGACCACCCCAGCTCATCGCTCATCGGCGTCACGAAAATCCCCACCGAGTACGCGCTCACCCCGGACGACATCATTGCCGCGAAGAACGCGACCGCGACGATGTACCAGCCGTAGAAGATCCGGCGGCCAAAGATCGAAGTCGGCAACGGCAACCGCTGCTCACCCGACACGTGCGAGGAAGGAGGAGGAGGAGGCGAAGTGACAGCCATCGGCGCCCCGACTGCGGCGATGCTCCAGCATCGCCACGCGAGCGCACTATAGGCTTACGTCGAGCCCTCGGTTGTTCAGCGCGTCACAGAGGGTTGCCGATGGTCCGTGCGGCTAGCCCCCGGCCGCGCCACCACCGCCAGCGGCCACGGCGACCGGCACTGGCTCGACGGCCACCGGCCCCATCGAGACGAAGCGACCGCGCCGCACCAGGCTGCGCACCTCGACCAGCGACGCCATCGCCACGATGAAGATCGCTGCCCACAGCACCCCGGGGCCCACGAGCAGGTAGCGAACGTTGATCGAATCCGCTGCCCAGCCGAAGCCCAGGTTGACGAACGCCATGTGGCCCGCCGCGATCATGATGTAGAGCGACATCACGCGGCCTCGCAACTCGTCTGGCACGATCTCCTGGATCAGCGCCGCCGAAACCGTCATGTAGCTTGCCTGCATCGAACCAGCCAGGATGGCGCCAAACACCACCATCGCAGGTACCACCGCCGTGCCTAGCACGATCATCGCCAGCCCGCTGCCGAGGGCGAAGACCGCCAGCGACACGCCCTTCGCTCGCTCCGCGTGGAGCTGCGACACCACCAGCGTCCCCGCGATCGCGCCGACGCCCAGCCCGACCAGCACCGCGGAGTACAGTCCCTCGCGGCCACCCACCTCTTCCGCGAGCCGCGGCATCATCGAATCGAACGCCATCGTGAAGCTGCAGTGCATCCCCACCAGCCCGATGATCGTCATCAGCCGCCGGTCTTGCCGAACGTAGCGCGCCGCCTCCACGAGGCCTGCTCGCACCGAGCCGACCGCTTCGAGCACCGACCACGTCGCCGGCGCAGCATCCGATGTGTTGGCTGCCGTCGCGCCCTGCTCGTCGGCCAGCCGGTACCGCATCCGCAGCACTTCGATCAGCCCGATCGAGAGCAGCACTGCGGACAGGCCGAACACCGAGCCAGCGCCCAGCGTCGCCAGTAGGGCGCCGCCAAACAGCGGCCCGATCACGCGCGAGCCGTGCTGCGAGATACCCGCCAGTGCCACGGCGTTCATCAGCTGCGTCTTCGGCACCACGTTCGCCACCAGCGCCTGCCGCGCCGGTACCGTCGCCGATTGCGCCGCGCCTGAGAGGAATGCCAGCACCACGACATGCCAGACCTCGACAACGTCAGCGACCACGATCGCCGTTAACGCCACCGCCGAGACGATGCCAAACAACGTCGCCCAAATCAGCAGCCGTCGTCGGTCAATTCGATCGGCCATCACACCGGCGACCGGCCCGACGAAGATGAACGGAAGGAAGCTGGCGAACGTCACCAGACCCACAGCCGTCGACGAACCGTCGGACAGCTCGTGTACGAGCCAGCCGCGCGCCAACACCTGCGCCCAGCGCGAACCGGTTGTGAAGAATCCATTGACGAACAGACGTCGATAGTCCCACGACCGCATCGCCGGAAAGCGCTCATCGACCCAGTTCGCCTCGGAAACCATGACGGTGACGATAGCAGTCGTGCGCCGTTCGGGGTGCACTGCAATTCCTGAGGCGCTCGTGCGGCCGATGGTTCCACGATCGTGACTCGCCCGCATCTGATTCACGGGGCGTTGGTCTGTGCACACCTCAAACACCAGCGCGGGGAAGGGGCCTGATACAGAACGCTGTGGATACCGCAATGGCTGTGCCGTTCCGCCAGGCCCATCACCGACCGACGTGCTCCCGTGCGGACGCGCTGCGAGCGTTACTCTTGAAGCACAGGCACGGAAGCGCCTTGCACCTGAGGTAATTCATCGTGTCGCTACCCGAATCGCCCGCACCCGACGAGGGCGTATTCCCAGAAGTCACCGCACCCGACGAGGACGCAGTCGCCGGTCCATGGCCACTCGCCGACCTCGGCTGGACCGACGCCCGCGCCGCCGAAGCCGCGACGCTCGCTCCCGAGGACACGCCTGGCCGCGTCATCCGCACCGACCGTGGGCGCTGTCTCGTCGCCATCGAACTCGCGCTGCTCACCGTTCCAGTCCACAGCGCGCCCTACGCCCCGGCCGTCGGTGACTGGGTCACCGTCGACCATCGTTCCTCGGAACCACGGATCACGGCGATCCTGGAGCGCACGACCACCTTTGCTCGCGGAGCCGCCGCCGAGCGCGGTCACGATGGCAGCCTCGTCGACCACCAGATCCTCGCTACCAACGTCGATCTCGCGCTCGTGGTCCAGGCCGCCGGCCAGCTGAACCCTCGCCGTCTCGAGCGCGAGCTACTGATCGCCAGCGGTGCCGCTCGCAGCGCCGTCGTCGTCACCAAGGTCGATCTCGTCACTGACCTTGCGAGCATGTTGGCCACGTTTGGTCCGGTGATCGGCGACCGCCCGCTGATCCCTGTTTCGTCAACGACCGGCGTGGGGTTTGACCAGCTCTATCTCCAGCTCACGCCGGGTACCACGCTCGCCTGCTTCGGCGCGTCGGGCGTCGGGAAGTCCACACTGATCAACGCGTTGCTCCGCTCCGATCACCTCGCCACTGGCACCACCCGCGCCAGCGACGGCCGAGGGCGTCACACCACCACCACCCGCGAACTCTTCCCGCTCGGCGACGGCGTCACCGTGATCGACATGCCCGGCGTCCGCACCCTCACCGCGACCGCCACGGTCGAGGATGTCGACGCACTCTTCGAGGACGTGACGCAGAACCTCGACCGCTGCCGCTTCGCAGATTGCCAGCACGACAGCGAGCCGGACTGCGCCATCCGCGCCGCTATCCGGGACGGCCAGCTCTCGGAGGACCGCTTCGTCGCATACGGTGAACTGCTTCGCGAGGCCACAGACCGACGTCGTCTCAGCGACACGCTCGAAGGGCGGTCCACCGGCAACCGGCGTCGCAACAAGCGCCGTGATGGAAAGCGAGGGTGAGCGCCTCGGGCTGTCGCGCCTACTCCGCGGCCGGCTCCACGCCCACCACACCCCGCTCCACCAGCGCGCTCACCTCATCCGAGGTGTAGCCGACGCCCTCGAGGATCGACGCGCTGTGCTCGCCCGGCTTCGGGGCGCCGCGCTCCGCGCCACCCCGCGTCCGCGAGTGCTTCACCGGCGTGTTGGAGACCTTCAGCGTGCCGCCAGTCCATGTCGGCAGCTCCACGATCATGTCGCGCGCGGCCACCTGTGGGTCCGCCGCCATCTCCGCGATGTTGTTGAGCGGTCCGATGAGGAAGTGCGGGCCCAGCTCTTCGATCCACTCCGCCTTCGTCTTCTGCCGCGTCGCCTCGAACAGCAGCGGCTCGAGGATGGCGTAGTTCTGAGTGCGCAGCGCGTTTTCCGAGAAGCGTTCGTCGACCGCCAGCTCATCGGCACCGATCATGCCGCAGAACAGCGGCCAGTTGATGTCCTTCACCCCTGCCACCGCAATCCAACCATCGCTGGCTGGTAGCGCCTGGTGCGGGGTGCTGAGCGGATGGCGGAGGCCCGCCCTCGGCTGCACCTCGCCGGTGCCGAAGTAGCGCACGATCGGGTTCTCCATCAGCGCCACCTGGCTGTCCAACATCGCCACGTCCACCTGCTGACCGAGGCCGCTCGTCTGCCGTTCAACCAGCGCCGACAGCACTCCAATCGCCGTGAACATCCCCGCCGACATGTCGCCAATCGAATAGCCGGCCCTCGAGGGCAATGGATCCGACTCGTGGCCGGTCGTCGACATCAGGCCGCCCATGCCCTGCACGATGATGTCCACCGCGCCGCGGGACCGGTACGGCCCGGTCTGGCCGAATCCCGAGGTGGAGGCGTACACCAGTCCCGGATTAATCGCGCTCATCGCCTCGTAGCCGAAGCCGAGCCGCTCCATCGTTCCCGGCGAGAAGTTCTCTGTCAGCACGTCAGCTCGACGAACCAGCCGCTCCACGATCTCCTTCGCCTCGGGTGCCTTCAGGTCCAGCATTAGACTCTGCTTGCCCCGGTTCACGGAGAAGAAGTAGGTGCTCACATCGTGCACCCATGGCCCGTTGCCACGCCGCTTCTCGTTCGCGTGTCTCGCCTCGATCTTCCATACCTCGGCACCGAGGTCTGCCAGCACCATCGCGCCGTACGGCCCCGCCAGCGCCCACGTGAAGTCCAGCACCACAATCCCGCTCAGTGGTCCCGCCATCGCTTCGCTCCCTCAGCTCGTCACGCTCGAGACCTTCGCAGCCATCGAGGCGCGCCTACCGTCCTGTGACCTTGCGCGCCAGCGCTCGGCGCGTCCTAGCGCCCGGTTACACGTCGTGTCGCATCGCGGAAGCGAGCTGTCTGCGCATCGCTGCCTCGTAGTCGGCTGTTCGCCTCAACCTCCGCGGCCTGCGCCTCGTCCGACAGCGTCGCCAGATCGATCACTCGCTTCGATTCGCGGACCGACTCCTGCGAGTGGCTCGCGATCAGCTCGGCCATCTCCAGAGCCGCTGGCAGCAACTCCTCTGGCGCGTGCAGCGAACTCAGTAGCCCCGACGCCAGCGCCTCCGCCGCCTCGAACTTTCGAGCGGTGTAGATCCACTCTTTCGCCTTCGAAGTGCCGACCAGCCTCGGCAGCGTCGCCGCGCCGACCACGAGGCCGTACTCAGCGCCAGGCAGCCGGAACGTCGCCGTCTCCGAGGCAAGGCGGATGTCACAGGCGATCGCCAGCCGCGCGCCGCCGCCGTAGCAGTAGCCGTTAATCGCAGCGATCACCGGCAGCGGCGTCCTCGATAGTTCGTCCGAGGCGTTCGCACGTTCGTCGGCCGGTGGCAGCGGCGTCGCGTTCGCCTCCACGCCGCTCATCTCCAGCATGTCACCGCCCGCGCAGAACGATTTCGGCCCTGCCCCCGTCAGCACGATCACCTTCGCGCCTTCCGAGTCCGCGCGACGCACCGCGTCGCCCAGCCAGTGGTTCAGAGCCGCGTTCAGCGCGTTATGTCGCTCTACTCGATTCATCGTCAGCAGCAGCACGTCGCCGCGCCGCTCCTCGATCACCACATCGGCCATGCCTCACCCGATCACTCGACGAACCGTTGGACGAATTGCCGAAACGATACCACCACCACCACCCGCCACCGCACAGCCCACAAGCTCAATCGCCGATAGCATCGCTCCCGATGCGAACACCAACTCTGATCCTGGCCTCACTCGCCGTCCTCCTCATCGCCACCGGCTGCGTAGAAGCGAACCGCGTCGTCACGAACACTCAAGGTCCCGTCTCCCCTGGCGAAAACAAGCTGCACAAGGTCTCGTGGCAGTCCGACCTCTACGAACCGCAGCGCTCCGGCGGCCGCCACGCCTACATCACCGACTGCTTCAATCAGGCGATCGAGGGCCAGCCACTGCCCGATGCCTGCGTCACTCGCGCGGTACTGCTGGAGGAGACCGGCGCCTTCCGGCGTAGCTCCAACATCGCTTCGCTCCTGATGTTCGCGGTCCTCGGTGGGCTGCTCTGGTACTCCCGTCGCCACATCGCCTACCTGCCGCCACAGGAGCAGATCGTCGCACCCGCGTCGGAGTCCGCCTCCAGTGGCCTCGCCGGCACCCGCAGCGCCGCCAGCCGCCTGCTCGTGACAGGCGAATCCGCCCGCGACTCCCACGCTGAGGCCTGGACGGGGCGCAGCGACCTCAAACGCCCGGGCGCTATCGGCCTGATCTTCGGACTCACCGTCACCGTCATTGCGGTGGCGGTCTTCGGATTCGGCACCGGCATCGAGTGGGCCTTCGTCACCTCTGCAGTGATCGGCTTCTTCGTCGGTTCCGTCTACCTCGCCACATTCCTCGCCATGATCCCCGTCCGCATCCAGTTGGACCCGCTCTACCAGCGCCTCGGCTTCTTCGGCGGCGTCGCCGGCGGGATGTTCGGCCTCGGCGTCCTCGCCATGTGGCAGCACCTCTGGTTCTTCCAGTGGAACGGCGTCACCTGGCCGTTCTGACCCGTCTCATCCCGGCAACGTATGACGGTGAGCACATTGTGAGTGGTGCTGAGCCGTGAAACCCTACGATAGATCTCAAGAGTCGGGTTAGACGACCGATAGTTTCATCGTGGGAATCGCCCACGACCAGTACTCGGATACTCGGAGCCGCCCCGGCTCCGGCCGTCACCGCTAACGAGAGATCGCCATGACCGTCCCCAACGACCCCGGCCTCCTGCTCCGCGCCGTCGACGTACTGGCTGGCCCACGCACCGAGATGGCCGCCGACTTCTACCGCCGCCTCCTTGAGCGCCACCCACAACTGAAGTCTTACTTCGAGCACAGCGACTCCGCCGCACTCGAGCGTATGTTCGTCACCGCGCTCCGCTCGATGATGATGGCCGCCAGCTCACCAGCCGAGTTCGCCCAACAGGTGGACCAGCTCACCGAGCGACACCAGCCGCGGAATATCAAACCCGAGTACTTCGAACTCTTCACGGAAGTCCTGCTCGAAACCCTCGCCGACTACGGTGGCGACGCCTGGACTCCCGAGGTGGAAGCAGCCTGGCGCGCCGTCGCCACCCAGACCGCCGGTGCCCTCAGCGCCGGCTCCAGCTCCGCCGCCTAGCCCGCTACGCCGACTCGATACGCTCGAGGCACTCCGCCAGCACCGCCGCCGCGCGCTCCGGCTCTTCCAGCGGGAAGAAGTGCCCCGTCCCAGCCTTCTGCCGGTCCCACCCCTGCTCGAACCGCGACGCCAGCTCCGGCGCAGTCGCCGAAGGTCCGAGGCCCGGCGGATCGCCCCCTACCCGGTCCCGCGCCCGCACCACCCACACCGGCGCCGCAATCGACTCGATGGCCGCGTCCAGCCGCGCCTGCACTCGCTGATCCCCCCGCGCCGCGTAGACCGCCGCCTCCACCGCCGGCGGACAGGCCAGCTCCAGCGACTCGCCCGCCATCGAAGGCATCAGACCGCCCTCGCAGTAGTCACGCAGGACCGCGTCGTCCCAGTTCGCGAAGGTCGCCCGCCCTCGAAACGACTCGAACATCTCCTCCGCCGACGCCCACGAGTTGCGCCGACGCATCACCGGCTGCTCGCTTGCCGACGGCACATCCGACTCATCGCGCCCACCTCGAGGTCCAATCGTCGGATCGAACAGCACCAGCCCCACCACCGCCTCCGGCGCCATCGATTCCAGCTCCGCCGCCGCCAACACCGCCGAGTGCGCACCCATCGAGTGCCCGGCGATCACCACCCGCTCCAGTCCGAGGGAGAGCACCGTCTCCACCAGATCGTCCGCGAACACGTCCCACGGCAACCGCTCCGGAAACGCCTCCCCCTCCGGCCAGCGCGACCGCCCGTGCCCTCGAAGGTCTGGAGCGAGGACGCTTCGGTCACCCGGCAACGCCTCGATCAGTCGTGCGAAGACGCGCCCGTGCAGGCCGGTGGCGTGCACCAGCAGGATCGGCGCGGCAGCGGAGACGGCAAGGTACTCGTGGGTTTCGAGGATCATTGGTGTCGCCCCTCAGGTGTTGGATCGACGCGCCATCGTGACGCGGGCACTCGGCCGTCGTTAGCAGGCGGGACGATACAGGCAGTCGGGGGTGGGCTCTAGCAGTCGACTAGACCGGCGCTCCACCCAGAACATCTCTCGCTGCAACGAGGTCGCGCTCGTCGTAGCCTTCGGTGAAAGCCTGATAGACGGTCGCCAGTTCATCGCTCCCGTCAGGAGTGAGTCCCAGCTCCCGACGTAGCGTCACCAACCTAGTCGATGCGGTGAGCACGGTGAGGTGGAAGCCTGCGGCCCCGGCGGCTTCGATCACCTCCAGGTAGAGCGTCTCCGCTGTCTCCAGGTCGGGTTCGGGCAGCATCCTCAGGATGTCGGCCTTGAGCACCCTGAGATCGGGTGGAGCCGTATCTGGCGATCCGGTCGCAGCGACTGCCTCATCCAACAGCTCGATCGCCCGATCGGGTTCGCCGGCCATGGCATGCACGGCACTGCGCAGCATCAGGATGAACGGCCAGAACACCGAGGGTGGCGTGAGTCCCTGGTAGAGGTCGACCGCGGCTTCAGTCAGGGCCAGGCCCTCGTCGGCCTTCCCCAGGCCGGAGATGGCCACTCCTTCCAACAGCTTGGCCAGCGTGGCCCAGAGCGGATAGTCGTTGGCATCCGAGATCTCCGCTAGCTCACGTGCGTTCTCTAAACACTCCGCAAAACGGCCCCGGTTAATCGCGATGAGCCCGCTGTGATAAAGGGCGTAGGCGATGCTGAATGGATGATCGATCGCCCGGGCCAACTCGAGAGCTTCGTTGATCCGGGAGACGCCACGCTCCAATGCTCCGCACTGCCAGAGCATCAGCCCGGAGGCGGTACGGGCAAGAACCCCGCTGTTCGGTCCCAGTCGGAAGCGATTGGAGATCGGCGCCTTCAGCTCGAACAGCTCGATCGCCCGATCTAAATTGGCGAGGCTCACCCCGACGTCGGCGAACAGCATGGCTGCACCGATGACGTAGTGCCCCTCAGCCAGGATCGACTGATCCCCCTGCTGCTCGCCGAGCTCGACCAGCTGCTTCCCAATCCCAGCGGCAGCATCGGGATTCGCGGTTTGGACGTAGTAGCTGGCGAGGGCGCGCAGCACCGGGAACTTCTGCGCAGGCGTGTCGCTTGTCTCCGAGAGTTCCAGCGCTCGCGTGAAGGCCTCCTCCACCTCGACGTTGTAGCCGCCGACCGCCATCAACGCGCGGGCAAGACTGATGCGGAGGGTCAGCTCCTCAGCCGCTAGCTCGGGCGACGGTTCCGAGATGGCCAGCACCCCCAACATGTCTCGCGTCAGCTCAATTGCCGCGTGGTACCAACCCTTCACCTCGTGGAGCGCCCAGAGACCGTCGATCAGGTTGAAGAGCTGCTCGAGATCGCCGCGATCGACCCAGAATCGCCACGCCGTTCGCAAGTTGTCGAGTTCAGATTCGAGATCTCTCAGGGCGGAATCCCGCTCCGAGCTGTGGAGACGGTCCTGAAGCTCCAGGGCAAAACTGCAGAAGTGGTGTGCGTGGGCCTCCCGTACTGCCTGGTCACGGTCCGGCGTGTCAGCCAGCCGCTCCGAGGCGTACTCCCTGATCATCCGCAACATCGAGAAGCGCTGCGAACCGCCGTCTTCACGGCTCTGGACCAGGCTCTTGTCCACCAGTGAGGAGAGCGGGTCCAGGACGAACATTGAACCCACCGACGCAGCCACCACCGACTCGAGTGCTGACAGATTCGCCGAGGAGAACACGGACATCACCCCGAGGAGGTCGCGTTCCGTGTCGTCAAGCAGCTCGTAGCTCCAGCCGATCGCTCCCCACAGCGTGCGCTGCCGATCTGGTAGATCGCGGCCCCCGGCACCCAGCACCCAGCACCCAGCACATCGAGTCGATCCTTGAGGCGCACGAGGAGGTCCGCGGGAGTGAACAGGTTGAGACGTGCCGCCGCCAACTCGATCGCCAGCGGAAGGCCATCGAGGCGTATGCAGATCTCAGCGACATTCGGGGCATTGCCGTCGCTGAGGGCGAAATCCGACCGGACCGTTCGGGCGCGCTCCACGAAGAACTGGACGGCCTCGGACTCGGCAATCGCACCGGTCGACGCACTGACTACGGGCAGTGAGAGCGGTGGGACGGGAAACACCTGCTCGGCCCGGACTCGAAGCGTCTCCCGACTCGTAACCAGGATCTTCAATTCAGGTGCGTCTTGCAGGAGATCCGAGACGCCCGTAGCGGCGGCCATCACCTGCTCGAGGTTGTCGAGGACGAGCAGCATCTGGCGATCATGCAGACGCGTCTTGAGCGTCTGGAGCGCGTGTCCGCTTCCCGACACGGGAAGATCAAGGGCGCGGACCACCGCTTCGAACGCCGCTTCCGGTTCGCCCTCGGCGGATAGGTCGACGAAGAAAACCCCATCTCGGTACCAGTCCGACAGGTCCGCTGCGACCTGAAGCGCGAGACGCGTCTTCCCGGCCCCGCCGGGTCCCGTGATCGTCAGCAACCTCGTGGTGGGAGAGCCCATCATCGTCTTGATCGCTGTGAGTTCGTTGCTCCTCCCCACAAACTCAGTCGTCTGCAACGGAAGATTGTTCGACCGGGAGCTGAGGGTTCTCAACTCTGGGAAGTCAGTGTTCAGGTTCTCACTGACCAGCTGGTAGAGGTGTTCGGGTCGCGTCAGATCCTTGAGCTGATGCGAGCCAAGATCGCGTAGTGTCGCCCCGGCAGGGAGCGCGTCTGCCGTGAGCGCGGTCACGGCTTCGGACAGCAACACCTGCCCCCCATGACCAGCTGCCATAATCCGAGCGGCTCGGTTCATCGCAGGTCCGAAGTAATCGCCGTCGCGGTTCTCGGTCTCGCCAGCGTGCACACCCACTCGCACTCGAATCGGGTCGGTCGTCCCCCACTGCTCAGCGATCAGCGATTCCTGAATCCGAAGCGCTGCGACGACCGCTCGGCTCGCCGACTCGAAGATCGCGATGAACCCATCGCCAGTCGTCTTGAGAACCTGGCCGTCTGCCTGCCCGATCGCGTCCGCGAGGATCTGGTCATGGCGGGCCAATGCGGGTGCCATCGCCTCTGGATGCTCCTCCCAGAGGCGGGTGCTCCCCTCGATATCCGTGAACAGGATCGTCTGCATGCCCCGGATGGTAGGGCGAGTTGGTTCTACGACAACTCCCGCTTAAGAATCTTCCCCGTCGGACCCTTCGGCAACGTGTCCAGGAAGCCCACCGTCCGAGGGTATTTGTACGCCGCCACGTGCTCGCGCGTGTAGGCGATCACCTCTGCCTCGGTCAGCTCCTGGCCTTCCGCCACCACGATGACGGCGCGGACCTCTTCGCCGTACTCCTCGTGCGGGACGCCGATCACGGCGGCCTCTGTGATCGCCGGGTGCGCGTAGAGCACCTCTTCGATTTCGCGCGGGTACACGTTGTAGCCGCCGCGGATGATCATGTCCTTCACCCGGTCCACGATGCTGAACCAGCCTTCCGGGTTGCGGATGCCGATGTCGCCGGAGTGGAACCAGCCGTTCTTCATCGTCTCGGCATTGGCCTCGGGGCGCTTCCAGTAGCCCTTCATGATGTTGTGACCACGGATGCAGATCTCGCCGCGTTCGCCGTCTTCAACCTCGTTGTCGTCTTCGTCCATGATCGCCATCTCGACACCCCACACCGGGTAGCCGATCGAGCCGGCGTTCCGAGGCTTGTGGGGCACGTTGAAGCTGGCCACCGGCGAGGTCTCGGAGAGGCCGTAGCCCTCCAGGATCTCCACCGGGAAGCGCTCCTCGAACGCCTTCATCACCTCCACAGGCATCGCCGCGCCACCCACCAGCGCGTAGCGCAGGCTGGACACGTCGTAGCTGTCGCCGTCCGGGTAGTGCAGCAGGCCGAAGTACATCGTCGGCACACCGGCAAACATCGTCACCCCGTGCTTCTGGATCAGTCCGAACGCATCCTCCGGCGTGAAGCGAGGCAGTAGCACCACCGTGCCACCCGTCGCCAGCGTTGCGTTCATCACCACCGTCTGGCCGAAGGTGTGGAACAGCGGCAACGTCGCCAGCGACACATCGTCGCCCTGCAGCGGAATCAGCCGAGGTACCACGTCCACCGAGTTCACGAACACGTTGCTGTGACTCAGCTCCGCGCCCTTCGCCCGGCCCGTTGTGCCGCTGGTGTACAGAATCACCGCCGTGTCATCGGCGCCTGTCGGGTGCAGCCGCTCAATCGGCTCGCCCGCTGCCATGTCCATCAACGACCTGCCGTCGGTGCCTTCCGCCCACACCACATCGACACCGGCTGCCGAGGCGCCCGCCTTCGCGCTCGCCTCGAACATCGGGTGCCCAATCAGCAGCTTCGATTCGGAGTCTTCCAGGTGGTACTGCACCTCTTCGCCGGTCAGCAGCACGTTCAGCGGCACCACCGTCATCCCGGCGTACAGAATTCCGAAGTAGGAGAGCGGGAACTGCGGCACGTTCGGCTGCATCACGGAGACCTTGTCGCCCGGCTGCAGGCCCAGATCCAGTAGCCCCTGCGCGATGCCCTGCGCACCCCGATGCAGCTCCGCGTAGCTGATGCTCAGCTCGCCGATGATCATCGCCGGATGGTCACCCCGCTCCGAAGCCGTCCCCATCAGAATCGTTCCCAGATTGAGTGACATCGAAACCCCCTCGCGCGTTTGTTCCTGATGCGCGACGAACCACCTCGAACGTCGCCAAAACGCGCCCGCAGTCTACGCCCGCACAGGTCGAGCGAGCGTGAAACACGCCACAGGTTCATCACGAACGCACCACCGCCTACACTGCGCGAAACCGGTCATGCAACTGTGACCTCACCACGCGTCGGCGCCCTACCTGGCGCGATATAGTCACGCCTCATCCGCGCCCAACAGCAGCGAGGCGAACCGCATGCCCTTCGACCAGCATTACGACCTCGCCATTGTCGGCGGCGGCCTCGCCGGCTCCGCCCTCGCGATCGCGATGGCCCGAGGCGGCTCCAACGTCCTCCTGATCGAACGCGACGCCGAGTACCGCGACCGCGTGCGCGGCGAGTGGCTCGCCCCCTGGGGCGTCACCGACGTCCGCAAGCTCGATCTACTCGATGTCTTCGAGGCCGCCGGCGCCCACATCCTGCCCGCCATCGCCGGACGCGCCGGTCGCCCACTCCACGAAGAGACTCCCGAAGGCGACCTCGCCCGCACCTTCTTTCACCCCGCGGTCCAGCAAGCCCTAATCGAAGCTGCCGAGGCCGCCGGCGCCACCGTCGCCCGCCCCGCCCGAGTCCGCGAGGTCACGCCCGCCTCGGACGGCGCGAACCCCTCGCTCCGCTTCGACCACGACGGCGACTCCCACGAGGTGACGGCGAGTCTGATCGTCGGAGCGGACGGTCGCACGTCGCTGGTTCGCACCGCCCTCGACCATGAACCGGTCGAGCACCGCTCGGAGCGCATGCTCACGGGCGTCCGCCTCGCCGGCGTCGAGGGCGACCCGGAGATGGGCTACCTCATCGTCAGCCCGGAACCCGGCGGCCTCACCGCCCTCTTCCCCCAGGGCGATGGCCACGCCCGCGTCTACCTCTTCACCCACGAAGCCGATGCCAGCGCCTACCGCGGCGACGAAGGCCTGAAGCATTTCATCGATGGCATCGTCGAAATCGGCCTCCCCGCCGAAGTCGTCGCCAACGCCACCGCCGCCGGTCCGCTCGCCGCCTTCTCCGCCTCCGACTCCTGGATACCCCACCCACACGGCAACGGCCTCGTCCTGATCGGCGATGCCGCCGGCATGAGCGACCCCACCTGGGGCATGGGCATGGCGCTGCTCTTCCGCGACGCCCGAGTCCTCTCCGAAGCGCTTCGGGCGACCGATGACTGGCCCGCCGCCCTCGATCAGTACACCACCGAGCGCGCCCAGTATTTCGAAGCAGTCCTCACCGCCGAGGACTGGCTCTCTGAGCTGTTGCTCGCCCCCGGCGACGAGGCTCGCCAGCGCGCGCGCCACGCCCAGCACCTCTGGGGCACCGATCCACCTCGGGCGATCGACCTGCCCGGCCTCGGGCCGGACAACGATCTCTCGGGGGAGGCGCGCGTCCGATTCTTCGGCGAAGACGTGCCAATCGAGGCATAACTGTCAGACCCGTCCGAAGGACCTCCAACCGCCGAAGACGGTAGACTGTCCAGATGGTGAACGACCCGGACCAGCCCGGCCCCGGCGGCAGCGGTAACCCCGCCGATATGCCTGATGTCCGAATCCACTCGGAGCCGAAACTCACGCGCCCGCTCGTGATCGCCGGCTTCGCCGGCTGGAACGACGCCGGCGAGGCTGCCACCAGCGCGATTCGCTTCCTCCGTCGGCGCTGGCGTGCCACCCCCTTCGCCGATCTCGACCCCGAGGAGTTCTACGACTTCACCCAGGCCAGACCTTCCGTGAAGCTCGAAAAGGGCGAGCGCGTCATCGAATGGCCCGCCAATGAGTTCGCAGCCCACCACATCGAGGGCACCGGCCGCGACATCATCCTGCTCAGCGGTATCGAACCCCATGTCCATTGGCAGCGCTTCGTCGACAACATCGTCGACCTCTGCGAGCGCCACGACGTCTCAGGCTTCGTCACCCTCGGTGGCCTGCTCTCGGAAGTCAGCCACGCCCACCCGGTTCGGATCGGCGGCTCCGCCACCGATCCAGAGCTGGCCCGCATGCTGGGCTTCGATGAACCTCGGACGCCCGGCTACCAGGGGCCAACGGGGATCGTTGGCGTGCTCAGCCAGACCCTCCGCCAGCGCGGCATCGAAACCGCCTCGGTCTGGGCCAACATCCCGTTTTATGTCCAGCGCTCCCCCAACCCGAAGGGCGCGCTCGCCATCCTCCAGCGGCTCAACACCGCGTTCTCCTTAGAACTCTCGCTGCACGACCTCGAAGTCTTCGCCGCCCGCTTCGAAGCCCAGGTTGCCGCCGACCTCGAACAAAACCCCGAAGCCGCCGACTACGCCCGCCGCGTCGTCGAAGAGGCCGAGGACGAAGACGGCCTCGACTTGCCCTCAGACGAAGCGCCCGAAGAACTCCCTGACGCCGACACCATGGTCGACGAACTCGAGCGCTTCCTCCGCCAGCAGCGCGACGAGCAAGAGTGACCCACGAGGTTCCTCAGGTTTGACCGAGACTCCTCCTCCAGTTGAGTCGTCGGACCGCCTCACTCGCTCACTCGGGTAAACACTTTTGCGTCAGCCCGCATCCGCTTGCTATCCTGCTCTGCGGTAGCGCAACAAGCGCCTTTAACCCGGTCCCGCGAGGCCGGAAAGGACGCCAGCATGGACACACGCCAATTCTCTCCGCGCGTACAGCGTTACCCCACCGATCCCTCCCCCTATCGAAGCATCTGCCTTCGATCCGCTCGCTCGCGAGGGGAGGCCAGCTCATGACGAACCCAGAAGCCACCAGCCCGCCACTGACCCAGGGGCCGCTGCTCGACGAAGCCGGCATCCGCCGTACCATCACCCGCCTCGCCCATGAAATTGTCGAAGGCAATGCCGGCCTCGAAGGCCTCGTCATCGTCGGCCTGCAGACGCGCGGCGCCACGCTGGCCCAACGCATCGCCGACGCGATCGAAAGCTTCGAGGGCACTCGCCCTTCCCTCGGCTGCCTGGACGTCACCATGCATCGCGACGACTTCGACCGCCGGGGGCTGCGCGGCACCCCCTTGCCCACCGAACTCCCCGAAATCGAGGGCCGCACCATCGTCCTCGTCGATGACGTCCTCTACACCGGTCGCACGATCCGTGCCGCCATGGACGCCCTCAACGACTACGGACGCCCCTCCACCATCCGCCTCGCCGTCCTCGTCGACCGCGGACACCGCGAACTCCCCATTCGCGCCGACATCGTCGGCAAGAACATCCCAACCGCACGCACGGACGATGTCCGCGTGCTGCTCAACGAAGACGATGGCCGCGACGCTGTCATCCTCGTCCCAGGGGAGGACCGCTCATGACCACCACCGAGAGCACCGAGACCACCCCCACCACCACCGAAACGCCGGGGCAGACGACCTCCCTTCCAGAGTCGACCTGGAACCACCACCATCTGCTCGATCTGGACGACTGCTCCCGCACCGAAATCGAAACCGTCCTCACTCTCGCCGACCGCATGCGCGAAATCCTCGACCGCCGGATCCCACGCGTCCCGGCCCTCCGAGGATTCACCGTCGTCAATCTCTTCTATGAGCCTTCGACCAGGACGCGTGCCTCCTTCGAACTCGCTGGCAAGGTGCTCGGCGCGGACGTCATCTCCGTCAACTCCTCTACCTCCTCCATCCAGAAGGGCGAGTCGCTGATCGATACAGTCCGCACCATGCGCGCCATGCGCACGGACGCCATCGTCATCCGCCACGCCATGGCCGGCGCGCCCTACCTCGCTGCGGAGCACACAGACGCCTCCATCATCAACGCCGGCGATGGCGCTCACGCCCATCCCACCCAGGCGCTACTGGACCTCTACACCATGCGCCGCCACGTCGGTGACCTGAGCGGCAAGAAGGTCGTCATGGTCGGCGACATCGCTCACTCCCGCGTCGCCCGCTCAGATCTCTGGGGCCTCGCCGCCATGGGAGCGAAGGTCGTCGTCTGCGGTCCGCCCACGCTGCTGCCGCTTGGCCTGCGTGCGCAAGACCGCCCCGGGCACGCTGAGTCCGCACTGCCGCCGGTCAGCATCGAAACCAACATCGATGTCGCACTCGAAGGCGCCGATGTGGTGATTGCGCTCCGCCTCCAGAGCGAGCGACAAGAAGCTGGCCTGCTGCCCTCGCTGCACGAGTACGCCGCCAACTACCAGGTCACCGCCGAACGACTGGTGCGAGCGAAGCCGGATCACCTGCTGATGCACCCCGGCCCGAAGAACGAAGGCATCGAGATCGCCGGGGATGTCGCCAGCGGAGACCGCTCGATCATTGAAGAGCAGGTGACCAACGGCGTCGCCGTCCGCATGGCGCTTCTGTACTTGCTCTCTGGTCGGGTCGATCCCTCCGAAGTCGTCGCGGAGGCCCGCACATGAGCACTCTCGCTATCCACAATGGCCGCGTCATCGACCCTGCCCTCGGCTGGGACGGTATTGCCGACGTCGTGATCGTCGATGGCCGCATCACGCGCGTCGGCCCAAACGAGGGAGACATGGTGATCGAGGCCGATCGAATCGACGCCAGCGGCTTGATCGTCGCGCCCGGCTTCGTCGATCTTCAGACTCATCTCCGCGAGCCCGGATTCGAACACGAAGAGACGATCGCCACGGGCACCAGGGCCGCCGCACGAGGCGGATTCACCACCGTCTGCGCCATGCCCGGCACCGTCCCCCCGCTGGACAGCCGCGCCGCCGTGGAATCGGTGCTGCGCGAGGCGGAAGCGTCCGCCCTTGTGCGCGTACTGCCGATCGGCTGCATCACTGCTGGCCGCAAGGGCGAGCTGCTCGCGCCCGCGGGCGAGCTGGCCGGCGCGGGCGTCGTTGCACTGACCGATGATGGGCAGGCGGTCGCAGACCCGAACCTGATGCGCCACGCGCTCCAGTACTCGACGCAGTTCGGCCTACCCGTCGCTCAGCACCCCGAAGACCCGGCACTCGTCCGGGGCGGGCAGATGCACGAAGGCTGGGTAGCGACACGCCTCGGCCTGCGTGGTCGCCCCGCCAGCGGCGAGGCAACCATGGTCGCCCGCGACATCGCACTCGCAGAGCTGACCGGTGCCCACCTGCACGTCTGTGACGTATCGACGGCGGCCTCGGTGGCGCTCATCCGCGGCGCCCGCGACCGAGGCGTGCACATCACGGCCTCGGTCACGCCGCACCATCTGACGCTGACGCACGAACGCGTCGCCTTCGGCGAGTCCTACACACAGATCCAGTACGACACGAGCGCGAAGGTGGAGCCGCCATTACGCGAAGAAGAAGATCTAGTCGCGCTTGCCGAAGCGTTGCGAGACGGTGTGATCGACGCGATTGCGACTGACCACTCGCCGGTCAGCGCAATGCAGAAGGACATTGAGTTCGACCTGGCCGCACCCGGTATCAGCGGGCTGGAAACCGCGTTCGGACTTTCGATGAAGCTGGTGGAAAGCGGGACACTGACGTTGCCAATGCTGATTGAACGAATGACGATCGGCCCCGTGCGGGCCTGGAACCTTGACCGTCGCCCGGGTTGCGAGGGGTTGGGCACGCTCGCCCCCGGCGCCGTTGGCGATGTCACCGTGCTGGACCCGAACGCCGAGTGGACGGTGGAGCCCGAGCGATTCGCCTCGCTGGGCAAGAACACCCCCCTCGCTGGCGAGCAGCTCCGAGGGCAAGTCGTTGCGACGGTCTTCGGTGGACACGTGGTTCACGAGACCGCAGCGGTGGCTGCCCTATGAGCGACGCACACGACGAGTCGTCGACCGCGCGACCGCCCGCACACCTGGTGCTGGCCGACGGTCGCGTGTTCGAAGGCGTCGCGATCGGCGCGCCCGGCCGCGCATCTGGCGAGGTGGTCTTCAGCACCTCGATGACGGGCTACCAGGAGGCGCTGACCGACCCGTCGTTCCGCGGACAGCTCCTCACCATGACCTACCCGCTGCAAGGCAACTACGGCACCAACCCGTCCGCCGAGGAAAGCAACCAGATCCAGGTGCGGGGCTTCATCGTCCGCGAACTGACCGACCTGCCCTCGCACTGGCTACAGACCGCCACGCTCGATACTTATCTGAAGCGCGCCGGCATCCCCGGCATCGCCGAACTGGACACCCGCGCGCTGACGCGGCACCTCCGGGCGCATGGCGTGCTGATGGGCACACTCACCCACGACGAAACCGCCGAAGAGGCCTATGCCCGCCTCCAGGCTGAGCCCGCCTACGAAGGTGCTGACTTCGTGGACGAGGTCTCGACCCCCGCCGCGTTCGACTTCGACGACGGTCTCGCGATCCCATCCGGTGAGCGCCCGCGCGTCGTCGTCGTCGACCTCGGTGTAAAACGCAACATCATGCGCATCCTCAAGCGCCAAGGCTGCGACGTGACCGCAGTCCCTCACCGAACAACCGCCGAGGAGATCCTCAGCATGAACCCCTCAGGTGTGCTGCTCTCCCCCGGCCCCGGCGACCCACGCATGCTCGACCACGTGGTCGCCACCGCACGAGGTCTCGTTGGACGCTCGCCGGTGATGGGCATCTGCCTTGGCCACCAGGTGGTTGGTCGGGCCTTCGGTGCGGGCGTCCACAAGCTCAAGTTCGGTCACCGCGGCGCAAACCACCCGGTTCGCGATGAACGCACCGGACGCGTCTACATCACGTCACAGAACCACGGATACGCCATCGATGATCAGCTGGAGGGTGACGTGCGCGTCTCCCAGGTCCACCTGAACGACGGCACCGTGGAAGGGCTCGAACACACGAAAGAGCCCGTATTCACCATCCAGTACCACTCCGAGGCCTCACCCGGACCGAACGACACAGAGTTCCTGTTCGATCGGTTCATGGCGGCTGTCCGTGGTGACGACTAGCATCGATTCAGTGGACGGGGGATTGCAATGACCACGACGGTTCGCAGCGCCACGCGCGCAGACGCAGAACAGATCGCCCAGATCATCGGCGAAATCATTTTGGAAGACAATCCGGTCGGGTTCGACCGTGAGTGGTCTGAAGATGAGGTCGCCGCCTGGATCGACCGGCAAGGTGACGACGGTACGATGCTGGTGGTCGACGATGGACGCCACCTCCTCGGTTTTGCCGCGATCGATTTCGATTCAGCTGAGCCAGATGAGTGCAGCTTTGGCTCCTGGATCCGCGAGCGAAATCGCCGCCAGGGCTACGGCACCGCGCTTGCGAACGAAGCGCTCGCCTTCGCCCGAGACCGTGGTTACAAGCGCATTCGTGCCCGCCTGCCGGACAAGAACGAGCCAGCGCTCTCTTACCTGTCAGCCATCGGCGCCATGGTGCCGCTCCGTAGCCCGGGCACTCGCTTCGAGCTGCCGATCTACCAGGGGACCGAGGACTAGCCATGACCGTTGCTGACCTGGCTTCCACTTACCTCGAACGCCGTGAGCAGGACTGGAACGCGTTCGCCGCTTCCTCCGCTGACCTCCCGGACTATTGGGCGTGGTGGGAGGATTACTCAGCCGGCTGGCGCATCCCGATCCAGTTCCTCCAGCCGCTGGGTTCCGAGTACACAGAGCAGTTCAAGCCGCTCAGCAAGCTGATGGAACAGCTTGGCGAACTCGATGAAGTCGTCGTGCCACCACTCGCCTGGGTGCACATGACCTACCTCCACATCGGCTTCCTCAGGCCAACCGATGTCATGTGGTCCCAGGTCGAATCCTTCTACGTGAACGCCGCTCCCCGAATTCGACGCGTTGAACCGTTCACGATGCAGGTCGGCGGCCTATCTATCTCCGAGGACGGTCGCATCTACGTCGGCATGGACGATGGCGGCACCTACCGCGAGCTACGTCGCCAGATCGGCCTCGGCGTACCGTTCATCACCCAGAAGATGAAGGAAGACCCGCTGATCACCGCCGAGGGTGACACCTTCGTCCCCACCATGGACATCGGATTCACTACCGGCTCCGGCAGTCGCCAGCGGCTCGTCGAACTGCTCGATCAGCACCGTTCGATCGACCTCGGCGAGGTCTCACCACCCGCGATGAAGCTCGCTCGGCTGCCAATTCAGCCGTACGACCACTACCTGGATCTCGATGTCGTCGCCGAGGTGCCCCTCCTCGGCGCAGACCACCGCAAGGGATATCACAACTGACAACGACTGCCATGCCTGCGCAGCTCCTGGCGGACGACGCCGCACCGGAGCGCCTCCCACCGCCCAAGTCGGTGTTGATCATCGGCAGCGGCCCGATCGTGATCGGGCAGGCTGCCGAGTTCGATTACGCCGGGACACAAGCCTGCAAGGCGATGGCCGAGGAGGGCATCCGCTCGATCCTCGTCAACTCCAACCCCGCCACAATCATGACCGACGAGGGCGTCGCGGACGTCATCTACATCGAACCGCTCACCGTCCCCGTGCTTGAGCGGATCATCGAGCGCGAGCGCCCGGAAGCGCTGCTCCCAACGCTCGGAGGCCAGACCGGCCTCAACCTCGCCCGAGAACTTGCCGAAGCAGGCATCCTGGAGCGCTACAACGTCAGGATGCTCGGCTCGAACCTGGAGACAATCAAACTGGCTGAGGACCGCGAACTGTTCCGCAACCTGCTGCGCGACATCGGCGAACCGACACCGGACAGCGCCATCGTCGAATCGTGGGATGATGCCGTCGAGGCACGCAAGAGCATCGGCCTACCACTCGTGATCCGCCCCGCCTACACGCTCGGTGGCACCGGTGGCGGCATCGCCCACACCGCACAGCAGTACGAGGACTTCGTTCGCTCTGGCCTCGCCGCCTCACCGATCACCCAGGTACTGGTCGAACAATCGCTGCTCGGCTGGAAAGAGCTCGAGTACGAGGTCGTGCGGGACGCGAACGACACCTGCATCATCATCTGCAACATGGAGAACCTGGACCCCATGGGAGTCCACACCGGCGACTCGATCGTCGTTGCGCCCTCGCAGACGCTCTCCGACCGCGACTACCACATGCTCCGCAACAGCGCGCTCAAAATCATCCGCTCGCTCGGGATCGAGGGCGGCTGCAATGTCCAATTTGCACTGGCCCCGCGCCCAGACATCGTCCCCTGGGAAGGTGCCGAAGACGCAACCGAAGCGCCGTACCACGTGATTGAAGTGAACCCACGCGTCTCTCGTTCGTCGGCCCTCGCCTCCAAGGCGACCGGTTACCCAATCGCACGCGTCGCCGCGAAGATCGCCATCGGCAAGTACCTGCACGAAATCGAAAACAGCGTCACCCGGCGAACCACCGCCGCATTCGAACCGGCGATCGACTACTGCGTGGTGAAGATCCCGCGCTGGCCATTCGACAAATTCCAGCTCGGCGACCACAGCCTCGGTACGCAGATGAAAGCCACTGGCGAGGTGATGGCGATCGACCGCACCTTCGAGGCCGCAATGCAAAAGGCCATCCGCTCACTGGAGATCGGCTCTCGCTCGCTGCTCTGGGAAAACCCGGCCTGGGGTGACGAGCCACCGCTCGACGCCACTGACGAGCGCCTCTGGGCGCTCCTTGCGGCGATCCGCCGAGGTACCCCGCTACGCGAGATCTCGCGGCACAGCCAGGTAGACCCCTGGTTCATCGAGCGTCTCGCACGCATCGTCGCGATGGAACGCCGCCTGCTCGCCGAGGAACTGACACCCCAACTACTACGCGAGGCGAAGCGGCTCGGCTTCGGTGATCCGCAGATCGGCACCCTGGCGGACCGGCTGCCTGCGCAGGTACGTGCGCTCCGCGACGAGTGGAACATCCGCCCCGCCTACAAGATGGTTGATACCTGTGCCGCGGAGTTCGACGCCGTCACGCCCTACTTCTACAGCACCTACGAGGAAGAGAACGAAGCAATCCCGGAGCCTGGCGAGAAGATGCTGGTCATCGGCTCGGGCCCGATCCGCATCGGCCAGGGCATCGAATTCGACTACTGCT
>JABIST010000051.1 GCA_018700215.1 Dehalococcoidia bacterium
CTGCACCACCGCCAACAGCGCCTCGCCCTCCCCCCGATTCCCCAGCCGCCACCCACCGACGCCTGTCGTCTCCACCCGCACCGCGTCCCCCGCAGCCAGTTCCACGTTCGTCCCATCCGAGGACGACACCACCAGCGACCCGGCAAGCAGCACCGCCAGACACGGCACCGCCCGATGCAACGGCGGTCGAGCGCCACGCTCGAAGCGCATCAACATCACCCGACTCGCGTCGCCCAGCACGCTCCCACCCACACCCTTGAAGTCCCCCGGCCCGTTCTCCCACGGCCGGTCGAACAAATCGAGGCTCTCGACGTGCGTCGCCCCATCCTCATCCGCAAACAACCGATAAGACGCCATCACACCCTCGATTCCCACTCAATCAAACTCGCGCAAAGCGCCCGATGTACGGCCGCCACCACCTATCCTCGGAGCGAACGCTACCCTACCCCCCCGCCACAGGAGGCCGCATGTTCCAACGCTCATTCGACAGAACCACCCGAGACCTGCGCCCCATCACCATCGAGCCCGGCTACATCAAGAACGCCGAAGGCTCCGCCCTTATCTCCATGGGCGATACCCGCGTCATCTGCACCGCCAGCGTCGAACCCCGCGTCCCCGGCTGGATGCGCGGCGGCGGCGCCGGCTGGGTCACCGCCGAATACAGCATGCTCCCCAGGGCCACCAACACCCGCAACGACCGCGAAGCCGCCCGAGGCAAGCAAGGCGGCCGCACCCAGGAGATCCAGCGCCTGATCGGCCGATCGCTCCGCGCTGCCACCGACATGAAAGCCCTCGGCGAACAGACCATCACCCTCGATTGCGATGTCATCCAGGCTGATGGCGGCACCCGCACCGCCAGCATCACCGGTGCCTGGGTCGCCCTCGCCATGGCCATCGAGTGGATGCAGCGCGCCGGCAACCTCCCCACATCCCCGCTCAAGACCCAGGTTGCCGCCACCTCCGTCGGCCTCTTCGAAGCCACCTCCCTGCTCGACCTCGACTACCGCGAAGACTCCTCCGCCGGCGTCGATTTCAACGTCGTCATGCTCGGCACCGGCCAACTCGTCGAGGTCCAGGGCACTGCCGAAACCGAGCCCTTCACCCGCCCCCAGATGCAAGAAATGGTCGACCTCGCCTGCGGCGGCATCGAGCAGCTCTTCGTCGCCCAGAAAGCCGCCCTCGACGAATGGCGCACCAGCCTCTGACCCTGAGGCGCTGCCCACCGCCCGGCACCTGCTCACTCTGCTCTAACCCAATCTCTATGTATCATTTTCGCCGTCAGGAATGGGACAAGCTGATCGTTCCAACCCCTCGGAGGCGACATTAAGGCGACCACCTAGCACCCTTGCATCTCTATTCGTCGTCGCGACGCTCGCGATCACACTCCTCCTCCTCTTCGGCAACGGCGCCACCGCCCGCGCCCAGGTCGCCGATTCCGACGGCGATGGCGTCTCCGACACCATCGAAACCACCTACGGCAGCGACCCGAACAGCGCCCGCAGCACCCCCGAAGCTCTCGGCTACAACGTCGCCACCTGCAGCGACGGCGCCGACAACGACCTCGATGGAGCCACCGACTCCGCAGACTCCGGCTGCGTGATCATCATCAGCACCGCCACAGCGACGCCACCGACCCCAACTCCGAGCCCAACGCCCAGCCCCACTCCGAGCCCAAGCCCCGAAGCGACTGCAACTCTGCCCCCGATCAAGACGGCCACCCCCGCCGCAACTGCCACCGAGCCGTCGATTACCCAGCCGACCGCGACCGCCACCACGCCAGCCATCGACTCCCGTGGCCCGGGAGGCGACCCCACCCCGTCAACAGGGCTGGGTCTCGAGGCGAATCCCGCTCCCACCACCAACCCCGGTTACGCGACTCCACCGTCACAGGATCTCCGCATCACGGACCTTGAACTCACCCAGGGGATCCAGGATCTAGAGAATCGCATTCCGCTCGTCGATAACCGCATCACCTACCTTCGCGTCTACGTCGCCACTGCCCAGGCCGACTGGAACGGGATCGATGCCGTCCTCGGAGCCTTCCGCAACGGCCAACAGCTCGGCCTCACCGAAGAGGACAACAACCCCGCGGTGATCTTCGCCGCGAACGGCACCATCACCGCCCGCACGAACGGCGGCGACCGAGTCAACCTCGACGACTCCCTCTACTTCCGCCTCCCGCGCCACTGGACCCATGGCAACACCACCTTCCGCGTCCTCGCCTACGGCAACGGCAACCCCGACTCCGTCGACCTCGAGCCGGATCCCGACAACAACCTCCGAGACCTGCAAGCCACCTTCAACGTCGGACTCGACGCAAACGTCGTCCTCATCCCCATCCACATGCACGTCGGCAACACCTCGAACGGCGCCGTACACACATACACCTGGTCCGACAATGAAGAAGAAGCCACCCGCGTCGTCGAAGACATCTTCCGGCTCAACCCGGTCCCTCGCCTCTTCGTCTACGGCGGCGAAGTCGAGCAGCAGGTCACCCCGTCTTGCCACAACAGCGACTGCGAGCCCTCCGAGTGGGACCTCTCAGACCCAGACCAGGTCGCTCTCCCAACGCTCAGAATCAAAGCGTTCAAAGACAACACGGACCCTTGGGTCGACAACCTCGGTTGGTACGGCATGGTCGAAGACGATGTCACCATGACGATGCAGAAGCAGGGGTTCGACCCCATCAACCTCTCCGGCATCGCCAGCAACACCGTCGCCTACGGCAAGTTCAGCGATAGCTACTGGAACAGCTCCCCCTGGCACGTCTCACGAGGCTCCACCGTCGCCCACGAACTCGCCCACAACCTCGGCCTCAGCCACGTCAACTGCTCC
>JABIST010000052.1 GCA_018700215.1 Dehalococcoidia bacterium
ATCCGATGCCGCCGCCGCCGCCGCCGCCCACACCTCCGTCGCCGACGCCGTCCTGCTCGACCTCGCCGCACCTGCGTCCACCCAGGACCGCGCCACCGCTCGCAAGACCGTCGCCCAGGCCATCCAGGACATCGGCGCCACCAAACGCCCCGTCCTCGCCCGTGTCGCCGCCGCCGCTTCTGGCGAACTCGAAGCAGATCTCGCCGCCGTCGTCGGCCCGCGACTCGCCGCCGTCGTCCTCTCCGGCACCGAGCTGCCGCAGGACGCCCGCGATGCAGACGTCCTCCTCCGCAAATACGAAGTGCGACACAAGATCGCCCCCGGCGCCATCCGACTCATCCCAGAGATCGACTCCGCCGCAGGCCTTCAGGCGCTCCCCGTCATCCTCGATGCCGTGGACCGTCACGCCGCCGTCGCACTCAACCCCGCCCACCTGAACGACAACCTCGGCCTCGGCGCCGGCTTCCACGAAACCCACAGCCACTTCATGGCGATGCTCGCCGTCGCCGCCCGCTCCGCTGACCTCCCCTGGCTCCTCGGCACCTTCGATGCCACCCGCACCCTCGTCGACGCCACCCGTGCTCACGAGCTGGGCGCCGCCGGTGCCGTCATCCACTCCGAAGCCGCCGCCCGGGGGATCAACTCGCTGTTCTCCCCAGACCCCGCCGCCGTCGCTGCCGCCCGTGCCGTCATCCAGGCCTGGGCGCGGCTCCAACAGGACGGCTCCCTCACCGGCATCGCGCAGCTCGGCGACGAAACGCTGCTCGTCGATCGCCGCGCCATGCGACACGCTCGCCTCGTGATCGACCACGCCGATGCCGTCGCCGCCCGTCAACGGGTGAAATAACCGTCCCGCCATCAACCACGGCCCACCCGCGCTCTACGGTATGATGTCGCCGGTCCGCTCCCACATCAGAATTCTGACCCGGGATAGTTGCGAGGAATTGCCATGCCTGCTGTTGTCGTAATCGGTGGCCAGTGGGGCGACGAAGGCAAAGGCCGCGTCGTCGACTTCCACGCCCGCTATTGCTCGGTGATTGCCCGCTACTCCGCCGGCACCAACGCCGGTCACACCATCATCAACAACAAGGGTAAGTTCGCCCTCCACCTCGTCCCCGCCGGCATCTTCTACGGCGATAAGACCTGCGTCATCGGCAACGGCGTCGTTATCGATCCGGACGGCCTGCTCACCGAACTCTCGATGCTCCACGAACGCGGCGTCGATACCGCACGCCTGCTCATCAGCAACCGCGCGCACGTCATCATGCCCTGGCACCGCGTCATCGACTCCGCCGATGAGGAGCTCCGCGGCGGCAACGCCATCGGCACCACCGGCACCGGCACCGGCCCCGCCTTCCACGATAAGGTCGCTCGCATCGGCATCCGCGTCGCCGATATCGTCGATCAGCAGCGCTTCCCGGAACGCCTCCGCGAGGTGCTCGACTACAAAAACCGCGTCATCACCAGTCTCTACCAGCGCCCCGCGCTCGATTTCGACGAGATCCTTGCCGAGTACACGGCGTTCGGTGACCGCCTCCGCCCCCACGTCGCAGACACCACCTCTATCGTCCAGGAAGCACACTGGCGCGGTGAACAGATCCTCCTCGAGGGCGCGCAGGGCTCCCTGCTCGACCTCGATTCCGGCACCTACCCCTACGTCACCTCCTCCGTCCCCGCATCCGTCGCCTCCGGCGCCGGTATCGGCATCGGCCTCGGCCCCACCGCCATCGACCGCGTCGTCGGCGTCTACAAGGCCTACCAGACCCGCGTCGGCAACGGCCCCATGCCCACCGAACTCTTCGACGAAAACGCCAGCACCCTCCGCGAAGGCGGCGGCGGCGTCCCCGGCACCGCCGAGTACGGCACCACCACCGGTCGCGCCCGCCGTGTTGGCTGGTTCGATGGCGTCCTCGCCCGCTACACCTCCCGACTCAACGGCGTCACCTCCGTCGCACTCACCCGCCTCGATTCCCTCACCGGGTTCGACAGCGTCAAGATCTGCGTCGCGTACGAACTCGACGAAGAGCGCATCACCACCCTCCCCGCATCGCTCGACGACGCTCAGCGCCTCGTACCGATTTACGAGGAGTTGCCAGGCTGGTCGCAAGACGTCTCAGACGTACGCAACCTCGGCGATCTACCTGCCGAGGCGCGCCAGTACGTCCGCCGCATCGAGCAGCTCGTCGATGCACCCATCGACATGATCTCGGTCGGCCCCCAGCGTGACCAGGCAATCGTGACCCGCGATATCTTCGGCGGCCGCCTCTAGCGACTGCCCCGAAACGAAGGCGAACCCGTGGACAACATCTCACTCATCCTGCATGTCAGCGCGGCCGTGCTCTTCATCGGGCCGCAGGTCATCCTCTTCCTCGCCGTGGTCCCTGCCACCTGGCTCATCGAGGACCAGCGGCTACGCCGTGACGTCACCATGGTCGTCACCCAACGCTTTGCGAAGCTCTCCGCGGTCGCACTCGTGCTGCTGCTCGTCACCGGTCTCTACCAGTTCTATAGCGTCGTCCCCACCGCCATCTCAGACGACATGATGAGCTACCGATTCGGGACGCTCTTCATGACCAAGATGATCCTCTTCACCATCGTCGTCGCCCTCGTTGCCCTGCACGTAGTCGTTGGCAGGAGCGTCGGCCAGCTCACCGAAGCCGTCATCGCTGGCGAGGGCGAAGAGTTCGAACTCGACAACGCCCGTCGCCGATCATTCCTGCTGTCGGCGCTCCTGATGTTCGTCTCGTTCGCCGTCCTCGCATTCGGCGTCATGCTCGGTCGAGGCGAATTCTCTTACATGGCCAGCTAGCCGTGCGCACGCTGCCGGACCTGCTGCAGCCCCCACTAAACCTCGTCTTCGTCGGCATCAACCCCGGCGAGCAGTCCGCCCGCGCCGCCCACTACTACGCCCACCCCGGCAACGGCTTCTGGCCCGCACTCGCTGCCTCACCACTCGTCGACCGCCCCCTCACCCCCGAGGATGATCGATCCCTTCCCCTCACCGAGCGCATCGGCTTCACTGACGTCGTGAAGCGCGTCGTTACCGACAGCACCGATGTCACCGCCGCCGAGCTGCGCGCCTCCGCGCCCGCCTTTCGCCGTCGCATCGGCTACGCCTCCCCCCGCGCCGTCTGCTTCACCAGCACCCGCGCGTTCGATGTGCTCTTCCCGAAGATCCGCCCCGCCAACGGCTGGGGTCGCCAGCCCGTCACCATCGAAGGCGCACAGGCCTGGGTCATGCCCTCCACCTCCGGACGCGCCATGCGCCACCGCGAGCACGTCCACCGCGTACTCCAGGAACTCGCCGCCGAGCTAGCCACTCCCCCCGGTCGCAGTCGGATCGCCGTCGCATGAGCATGGAAGCCCCCCTCGACCAGCGCTTCCAACCCGACTACGAAGCCGACGGCTGCCCGCTCTTCAGCCCCCGACTCGAAGAGCACCTCGTCGGCGTCAGCCGCGGCGAAACCCCCGCCCGCGGCCGCTTCTGCGGCAACTGCTACACCCCCCAGGGCCCCGAAGCCGTCCTCTGCCCCCACTGCCACAACGACCCCGAACGCGAACGCCCCAGCGTCGACGCCGTCCCTGACGACGTCACCGACATCCTCCGACGCCAGCGCAGCACCGAATCCCGCTGGGTCACCGGCTTCGCCTACCTCGGCGTCATCATCGCCGTCGTCGGTGGCCTCGGCGTCGTCCTCGGCATCCCTTACCTCAGAGACCACCTGCTCCCCGCCACCATCGTCTACTCAATCATCCTGCTCATCGGCGTCCGTGGCCTCGCCGGCACCCTCGGCGGCTACTTCGGCGACCGCATGGGCTACGAACGCGCCCGCGCCAAAACCATCGCCGCCTGGCAAGCCTTCGAGTCCACCCGCCCCGGCCCTACTCGCCCAGCCGCTCAGCCAACTTCACCGCCACCGCCACAAGATCCCGATTGCTCTCAGCCACCGCCTGATTAGCCAGCGTCATCGTGTCCTCAAACCCGATCCGCGTCTGATACCCCGCGCGCACCGCATCCAGGTACAGCGGCCACGTCGTGTTCCGATTGCCATGCAACAACCGAGGCACATCGGCCGCCACTCCCTCCAACGCCGCCTCCATCCC
>JABIST010000285.1 GCA_018700215.1 Dehalococcoidia bacterium
GCTCGACGAATGCGTTCGCGACGCGCCTGCGGCAGCGATCTGGTGCGGCGAGCTGATCGAGGAATTGCTGGCGGCGCGACAAGACCACAACCGCGAAGGCGACGAAACTAGAGATATCAGCGAATCGACGCGGGCCGCAGCCATGCTGGAGCTGGCCCGCGCTCACCAGGCATATGGAGATCCGGCGGCGGTTGACGCCGCCTACCTCCGGCAGCCGCACATCACCAGACCGAAGTAGCAACACACCACACCACCGACAGGAGCACCCATGGAACGCACTCTGATTCTCGTGAAGCCGGACGCCATGCAGCGCGGTCTCGCCTTCGATGTCCTCGGCCGTCTCGAGGGGCGCGGGCTGCGGATCGCCGGGCTGCGGCTGCTGCAGGTGGACGAGGCGATGGCGAAGCGCCACTACGGCGAGCACGAGGGGAAGCCGTTCTTCGAGGGTCTCGTCTCTTACATCACCAGCGGCCCGATCATCGCCGCCGTCTTCGAGGGCACGAACGCGGTCACCGCGGCGCGTTCGACGATCGGCTCGACGAACCCAACCGAGTCCGCGCCGGGAACGATCCGCGGCGACCTCGGCCTCGAGATTGGTCGCAACCTGGTGCACGGTTCAGACAGCGTCGAGAGTGCGAACCGCGAGATTGGGATCTTCTTCGACGGCCAGCCCGTGCTGGACTGGCAGCGCTCCACGGACGGCTGGGTCTTCGAGTAGGCGCCTTCCTCGAATGTCTCGGGCGCGCCGGTCTGATCGGTGGGGTCGCGCGCTACTGGACGCGCACGACCTCCTGGGCGCGGCCCCACAACCCTTCGAGGTCATAGCGCGCGCGATCCTCGAGCGAAAACAGATGCACGATCACGCCTTCGAGCGTGTCGAGCAGCACCCAGCCGCTTTCAGGGTTGCCTTCGGGTTTGACCCGCGTCCCCTTGACCTTGAGCCCGTCCTGCACCGCATCGATCGCGGCACGGGCCTGGCGGATGTTGTCGACCGTGCCGATGACGAAGTAGTCGGCGAACGCGCCCAGTGGCGTCAGATCGAGCAGCACAATGTCGCTCACCTGCCGGTCAGCCAGCAGGTCCACGGCCTGGTGCGCCAGATCGATGTCGGGCCTGAAGCGCTCGTCAATCTCTGGTGTGGGTGAATCGGTTGTCATCAGTCCTCGTGCCTGTGCGGGGCGTCCGGGCCGGCTCGCTGGCCGACTCCGACGCGCTCGCTGATTAGGAGCAGGTCGATTCCAGCACAGACTCTGCCGTGCCGGCACCGCCGCCAAAGTCAATCTTAACTGCCGAGGTGAGCGTCGTGCCGTCGAACGCGAAGTCCTCGAGCGTCACCTTCGAGTCCGGCGTACCGAACGCGGGAGGCGCCTCGAACACCGCCTCAACGAGGCTACCATCTGCGCTGAAGGTCATCTTCGTCGCTCCCAGGAAGTCACCATCGCGGTCGATCACAGTGTTCTCGCCCTGCAGCGTGAATGGCAGCTCAACCGTGCCACCAGCGGAACCAAACCCACCACGAACCATTGTCTCTTCATCGAAGCCATCCTTACGGTCCCCCGGAGCTGTTCCACCTCCTCAAAAGGCTAGCAACCGAGGTTCATACGTACAGCGGGTCGCACCACGTCTCGCCCAAGAACCCCGCATGGATACACTGGATCGATGCCAGAACGCGTACTTGTCGCTATGTCCGGGGGAGTTGATTCCGCCGTCGCCGCCGCCCTGCTCCACCAGCAGGGTTACGAGGTGGTTGGCGTCACCCTCCGCCTCTACACGGAGCCGGACGACACCGCGCTTCGCTCCGGTCGCACCTGCTGTGGCATCGAGGATATTGGCGACGCCCGCGCTGCCGCGCAGCAGATCGGCATCCCGCACTACACACTCAACATGGAGCGCGAATTCGAAGCAGCTGTACTCGATCCGTTCGTCCAGGCCTACGCCAACGGTCGCACGCCGAACCCCTGCCTCAACTGCAACCAATATCTGAAGTTCTCCACCCTGCTCGATCGCGCGCTCGCCATGGGCGTGGACCGCCTGGCCACCGGCCACTACGCCCGAGTCGAGGCGATCGAGGGTGGCTCGGGTGGTTACCGCCTCCACCGCGCCGCCGACCCGGCGAAGGACCAGTCCTACGTGCTCTACACACTCGATCAGACCGCGCTGGCCCGCACCCTCTTCCCCCTCGCCGACCTCGAGAAGAGCGACACCCGCGCAGTCGCCCGCGAGTTCGGGCTCCCGCTCGCGGAGAAGCCGGACAGCGTCGACATCTGCTTCGTCCCCGGCGGCGACTATCGCGCCCTCCTCCGAGAGCGTGGCATCAGCTCACCCGCAGGCGACATCCAGACCGCCGAAGGCGTCACCGTCGGCCAGCACGATGGCATCGCCAACTACACCGTCGGCCAGCGTCGAGGGCTCGGCGTCACCGCCGAGTCGCCGCGCTACGTCACCAACATCGATGTCGAGCACAACATCGTCGTGATCGGCAGTGACCGAGAGCTGGCCTGCAGTTCGCTCGTGGCAACGGAACCGCACTGGGTACTTGAGCCGCCCACGCTCAACGAACCACTGACGGCGCGCGTCCGCTATCACGCGGATGAGGTGTCATGCCGCGTCACCGCGCTCAGCTCGGAAGGCTTCGAACTGGGGTTCGAGACCCCGGTGCGAGCCGTGGCGCCAGGGCAGGCCGTGGTGCTCTATCGCGGTACTGAGGTGGTAGGTGGCGGCACGATCGAACGCGGCGGCGCCTGACTCGGTAAGCGGCCGCACGCAGAGGCAATCAGCTCATCGTCAGGCTTCTCACTACCACTCACGCATTGTCACTGCTAGAAGCAGCCGCGTAAGATGAATTGCAGCAGCCCACACGCGTAGCCGCACCTGACATCTCGGCCCAACCAGATTCTTGGGCCGTGGTTGCTAGCGTCGCAGCAGGCGGGACCGCCGGGGCAGAGAGGTAGTTCGATGAAGCGATCAGGGTTCCTGGTAGTCGTCGTCTTGGCGCTGCTGGCGCTCGGTGTGACCGCGTTGGTCCGATACGACATCGGCCCCAGCACCGAGGCCGCGCACGACTGGGTGATCATCATCTACGGCTTGATGGGCATCCTGTTCTTCCTGCTGCTGATCCTGGTGCTGGGCGCGCTCGTGTTTCTGCTCCTCCGTATCCGCGGCAGCATCACCGACCTCATCGACGAAATCCGTCCCACCCTGGCCGAGGTGCAGCGCACCGCCGAGAACGTGCGTGGCACCAGCGAATTCATCGCCGACACCGCCGTGAACCCGGTGATCCGCATCGTCGCCATCACCCGAGGGGTGCGCCGCGGCATCTCCTCGATCATCGGCAGCCGCGCGCGGCGCAAGTGACCTGCGGAGCTCGGGAGCCGAAGTGCTGAGCATCATCACACTTCCGATCAGATTGCTGCTGTTGCCATTCCGGATCTTCCGAGTGATCGCGTCGCTGCAGTTCAGCACCGTGCTGGGCATTCTGGCCGGCGCTGGTACTGCCTTTGTGGCCGCGCGTCATCTGCTGGCAAGCGAAGAGAACATCGCTGCGCTTCCTGGTCAGTTGCAAGGTCCTGCCAATGCAGTTCGTACCGAGTTGCTCCACTGGCAGGGCCACGTGACGGACGCACAGCGCGCCTACAGCGAGGGCACAGCTGACGGAAAACGCGACCTGCAACAGCAATCCCTGAGCCGCAGCGGTCGAGATTCCGACTAGTCCGACACCACCACAAATCGCTTCCGAATTGAGCCTCCGGTCTTACTACCTATACTGGATCGTGGAGAGGTGGCCGAGTGGTTGAAGGCGCCTGTCTCGAAAACAGGTAGACGAGAGTCTCGCGGGTTCGAATCCCGCCCTCTCCGCCACACGGCACCAACCAACAACATCGAACACCACCGTCGTCAGCGACGACCTCTGCGGAGAGGTGCTGGAGTGGTTAATCAGGCTCGCCTGGAAAGCGGGTAACGGGGGCAACTCCGTTCGTGGGTTCGAATCCCACCCTCTCCGCCATTTACATCTTCCGACGAATCTGCGCCGTGTTAAAGGCCGTCGTCAGGTGGGCTCGCCATGCAGTAGGCGAATGTCCTCCCGGAGAAACTCCCCGTCTCCGAAGTTCTCGACGTAGATCTTCTGCTTGATCCGGTCCACGTCGTTCGCGAACACAGTCTCAAGATCCACTGCGTCGAGCGCGTGGCGTACCAGCCCCATCCCGGCGAAGAACTCTGCTACTCAAGGGCGTGGCGACTTCGGCGCTACCAAGAGAGTGCCTTCACCTGCTGCCCGAGTAACTGCTTTGCTAGGGTGCCTCGGCTAACTTCGGCATCGACACAGCGATCCCCGTCCCGGTGAAGAACCCACCCGTGTTTCCACCAGGTGCCCCCGCTGTCTCCGGAGTGGCGCTCGCCGCCAATCCATCGGAAGACAGGTTGGTTTCACCGAAGAACCCACCAGTGGTTGGTGGAGTCCCGTCGCTCGGAGCAGCATCTGGCGTCAGGTCGGTATCGACCGCACCTAGTTCGGTCCCACTGAAGAATCCCGTCACCACCGGAATCTCCACGTCGCCCGGCTGGTCGCCCGGCTGGTCGCCCGGCTGGTCGCCCGGCTGGTCGCCCGGCTGGTCGCCCGGCTGGTCGCCCGGCTGGTCGCCCTGCTGGTCGCCCGGCTGGCCGCCCTGCTGGCCGCCCTGCTGGTTGCTCTGCTGGTTCCTCTGCTGGCCACCACCAAAGAAGAAGTCCTTTGCGCCACTACCAGGCTGGTCGCCAGGACCAGCCTGCTGGCCGCCAGGACCAAAGAATTCGGAGGTGGTCTGGAAGAAGTCGTAATTGTCACCCGGTTGGCCACCCTGCTGGTTGCCCTGCTGGCCACCCTGCTGGTTGCCCTGCTGGTTGCCCTGCTGGCCGCCCGGCTGGTTGCCCTGCTGGCC
>JABIST010000046.1 GCA_018700215.1 Dehalococcoidia bacterium
CCCGCTTCGAAACCACCATCACCTACTACTACTGCGTCCCCGGCTCCAACCCCGCCGCCATCGGCGACGGCGGTGGCTACTGCGGCGCCATGGCCAACGGCCAGACCGTCTTCGCCGGCGCCGCCGCCTGCGCCCCGGACCGCCTCGGCCAGCGCTTCACCATCGAAGGCGACCCCACCCTCCGCGCCTACACCTGCACCGATACCGGCGGCTCCGTCCTCAACGACCACCGCGACATCTGGTTCATGCACAGCGACGAAGGCTACGCCTGGTGGGCCGCCCTCGGCCCCACCGCCACCATCAACATCCTCCCGAACTAGCGAGCCTGCCCGCCCCCGAAGCCGTCGCCCTCAGTCCCCGCGCTCGACCCCGCGCGGAGCGTCGAGGTGCGCCTCCGCTTCCACCTCCACCGTCCACTTCCCGCGTCGCACCCATTGCTGCGACGCATCGACGAACGGCTGGTAGTCCCACGCCGGATGTCGCCCCACCTCGTGTGCCCGCTCCACCAGCCGCCGCTGGTTCTGGTCCGCGACGATCCCCGCCTTGATCGCCTTCGCGTCCCAAAGGTCCGACGCCCGCGCGCTCAATTCCGCGAGGATCTCCGCGTGCTCCGAGGACCCCGAAAGGTCGATCAGCTCCAGCGGATCGTCCACCAGATCGAACAGCACCGGCGGATCCACCTCGCTGTACAGCAACTTGTACTGCCCCATTCGCAGCATGAACGTCGGTTCGAACACCCCCTCCGAGAGGTACTCGCCCGCCACCAGCGGCGGCCCCTCGTCACGTCCCTCCATCAACCCCACCAGCGAGCTACCGTCCGTCTCCAGCACCTCCTCGCTCGCGCCCCCGCCCAGCTCCTGCAGCGTTGCCAGCAGGTCGACCAGCGATACCGGCGCGCCGACCCGCCGAGGAGCAAATCGCCCCGGCGCATGCACCAGCAAGGGAACTCGCGCCGACCACTCGAAGAACGTCTTCTTGTAGAAGAGCCCGCGCTCGCCCATCATGTCGCCGTGATCTGCCGTGAAGATCACGATCGTGTCGTCTGACAGTCCGGATCGCTTCAGCGTCTCCATTAGCTCGGCGATCTTCGAATCGACATAACTGATTGCCGCGTAGTACCCGTGCCGCGCACGCCGCAGCACCTCCTCGGTCACCGTCGCCTCCCCCACCGAGAAGTGCTCGTGGATCCGCCGGCTGTGCGCGTCCATCTCTTCCGGCGGGATCGGCCCCACCGAGGGCAAATCGATCTCCTCGTCCTGGTACAGATCCCAGAACTCCGGCTGCGCCACGTACGGGTCATGCGGGGAGGTGAACGACACCGTCAGCATGAACGGCCGTCCGTCGCGGTCCCGCGCCCGGTCGTAGAGCCACCGATTCGCCTGGTAGGCCGCCTCGTCGTCGTAGTCGATCTGCATCGTGCGCGCGGCCGGCCCCGCCTCCAGCACGTTCTGCATGTCCTGGAAACGCACCTTCGCCTCCGGCTCTGCCCAGTTCGGCGTCCAGCCAAAGTCCGAGGGATAGACGTCCGTCGTCAGCCGCTCCTCGTACCCGTGAAGCTGGTCCGGACCAACGAAGTGCATCTTCCCGCTCAGCGCCGTCCGATACCCGTTCAGCCGCAGGTAATGCGCGAACGTCGGCTGCGAGGCCGGGAGCTCCGACGCATTGTCGTACGCCCCCACCCGGTGCGGGAGCTGCCCCGTCAGCATCGATGACCGCGAGGGCCCGCACAGCGGCGAGTTACAGTACGCGTTCTCGAAGACCACACCCTCGTCCGCCAGCGCGGATAGCGCCGGCGCCTGCACCACCTCGTGCCCGTACGCCGGCAACGCCTTCGCGCTGAGTTGATCCGCCATCACCAGCAGGATGTTCGGCTGTGCCACACGATCCTCCTGCATCCCGCCACCACCGCCCGCGTCGCCCCCGCACCCTATCGACCCGTGTTCGCTCCCGTCGAGGTCAGGAGTGACCTCCGCTGCGTGCTACCGTCGCCGCCATGTCAGCCACCCACACCGGTCCCCCGCTCCCGACGATCGACGGCGCTCCGCCGAGCTTCCACCTCCTCGCCAAACCCACCGGCGCCACCTGCAACCTCGATTGTGGCTACTGCTTCTTCCTCTCCAAGGAGATGCTGTACCCCGGCAGCCGCTTCCGCATGGCCGACGAACTGCTCCAGCAATACCTCCGCCAGTTCATCGAATCCCACGCCGCGGCCCCCGAAGTCACCATCGCCTGGCAGGGCGGCGAACCCACCCTAATGGGCCTCGACTTCTTCCGCCGCGCCGTCGCCATCGCCGAGCGCTTCGCCCGCCCCGGCCAGCAACTCGTCCACACCATCCAGACCAACGGCACCCGGCTCGACGACGACTGGTGCGCCTTCCTCAGCGAGAAACGCTTCCTCGTCGGCCTCTCCGTCGATGGCCCCCGTTCCATCCACGACGCCTACCGCGTCGACAAGGCTGGCCGTGGCTCCTTCGACGACGTCATGCGCGGCTGGCGCTCCCTCGTCGACCACGGCGTCGACGTCAACATCCTCTGCACCGTCAACGACCAAAACGCCACCCGTGGCCGCGACATCTACCGCTTCTTCCGCGATGAGCTCCACGCCCAGCACATCCAGTTCATCCCCATCGTCGAACGCACCACCGAGGATGGCGAACCGGCCTCCGGCGATCGTCCGGACGAAGCTCAACCGTCCTGGAGCGCCCGCCCGCTCTACACCCAGTCAGGCTCGAACGTCACCTCACGCTCGGTTCGCCCCGAGCAATGGGGCCAGTTCCTCGTCGACATCTTCGAGCAGTGGGTCCGCCACGACATAGGCCGCGTCTACGTGCAGCTCTTCGATGTCGCCCTCGCCAACTGGGTCGGCGCGCCGCCCGGCCTCTGTGTCCACGCCGAAACCTGCGGCCTCGCCCTCGCCCTCGAACACAACGGCGACCTCTACTGCTGCGACCACTTCGTCGAACCCGAGTACCGCCTCGGCAACATCCAGCAGACGCACATGCTCGAACTCATCTCATCCCCCCGCCAGCGTGAATTCGGCCTCGCCAAGCGCGACACGCTCCCGCGCGACTGTCGCGAATGCGATGTCCGCTTCGCCTGCCACGGCGGCTGCCCCAAAGATCGATTCACCAGCACTCTCGAGGGCGAACCCGGCCTCAACTACCTCTGTGCCGGCTACAAGCGCTTCTTCCACCACATCACCCCCACCATGACGTTCATGGCCCAGCAGCTCCGTCGCGGCGGTGCACCCGCCGAGGCCATGCGACTCCACACCGACGCCGACACCACCCGCCCCCGCAACTCCCCCTGCCCCTGCGGCAGCGGCCGCAAGTGGAAGCGCTGCCACGGCGATCGCTCGCCGACCTCCTCCTCAGCCCC
>JABIST010000323.1 GCA_018700215.1 Dehalococcoidia bacterium
ACGCCGTGGAACTGGCGATCCGCGACGGCCTCGATGCCGCTATGGGTCGCTTCAACCGCGCTGAAGGCGAGGATTCAGGGGGAACCTCGGAGACTCGGCCGGACAAGACCCGCTAGACTGACCAAGCATCATTTTGAGGGGCACCCCGCAATGGGTGCCCCCTTTCTCACGTGAGGACTAGCGCGGCTCGTGGATCTCAGCCCCGCCCTCTCTCTCTTGGAGGCCGTCCAACCGCTGACGGAGGTATACGCGCACCTTGACGCAGGTGAACGCGTCACGCTGGGCACGCCGGACGCCGGCAAGGCGGTCACCGCGGCCCTCCTCTGGCGGCGCACTCGAAAGCCCACACTGCTGATCGTCGCGCGAGAGACCGATGCCCAGTCCTACGCCGAGCAGCTTGCCGCGTGGACCGGCGGCGCGGCCTTCCTCTACCCGTCCCACGGCACGATGCCCTATCAGCGCGAGGCGCCGAACCGCGAGGTGGTTGCGGATCGACTGCGGACACTTGCGGCCATCGCCGGTGGCACGCCCGTTGGGGCTCCGCTCATCGTCGCGTCAGCCGGTGCCGTCGCGAGCCGCACGCTCGCGCCGTCCGATCTCTCAAGGGGACCCGGCACGATCAGTACTGGTGACCACATCGCGCTGGACCAACTCGCACGCCAGCTCGTGGATGGCGGTTACGAGCTGGGACCACTCGTCGAGGGGCCGGGGCAGGCGGCACGACGCGGCGGGCTGATGGACGTCTTCCCGCCGATGCGACCGTCCCCGATCCGCATCGAGTTCTTCGGCGACGAGATTGAATCGATCCGCGCCTTCGACCCAGAGACACAGCGCACGATCGAACAGCTCGACCAGGTCTCGATCGGCCCTGCCCGTGAGTGGTTCGCCGAAGCAGGCGACCTCGCCCGCCTCGCTGCGCGGATCGACGATGTCGACAGCGAGGATGCCGAGGCGGAGCTGGCGGCGTTACGTCGCGGCGAGCTGCCAGCGCCTGAGCGCTACGGCCCACTAGCCAGCGAATCGACACTGCTGGACCACCTCGGACGCGACGCGCTGGTAATCCTCGACGAGCGCGAAACGATCGAGGCGGCGGCGAGCGATCAGGACGAGCTGTCCGAAGAACGCCGCGCAGACCTCGCGAGCCGCAACGACCTCGATGCCAACGCGCCGCTGCCGCACGCAGGACGCGCAGAGTTGGTCGCCGCACTGGAAGCACACCCGCGCCGGGTGGAGCTGGCGCGCTGGGCGACGGGGCGCGAGGTAGGCGCGTTCCGCCTGCCGTTCGCCACCGCCGATGCGTATGCCGGACGCCTCCCCGCCGCCGCCAGTGACCAGGCCCGCCAGCTCGCCCGCGGCGATCGCGTGATTGTGGTGACACAACAGGCCCAGCGCTACGCGGAGGTGCTCCAGGAAAACGGCATCCGCACTCGCGTAGCGGCCGCGGTGGATGGGACGTCAGACCGCGGCAGTGTGTCGCTCATCCAGGGCGCGCTACCCGAGGGGTGGACGATCTCGACGCCCTCGGGAATCGTCGACCTGAGCACAGACCGCGAACTATTCGGCTTCGTGAAGCAGCGGCGCAAACTGCGCACGCGCGCCAGCCATCGCTCGCAGTTCCTCGCGGAGGTACAGCCGGGCGACTTCGTCGTCCACGCGGACCACGGGATCGCCCGCTTCGGCGGCATCATCCGCCGCCCGGTCGACGGCGAGGATCGCGACTACCTCGAACTCCGCTACGCCGGGGACGACAAGCTCTACGTGCCGGTGGAACAGGTAGACCGTGTCTCGCGCTACAGCGGCCCGTCCAGCCACGCGCCTCGGCTGACCCGACTCGGCAGCCAGGAGTGGACGCGCGCTCGAGCGAAGGTGAAGGAGGCCGTCTCGATCGTCGCGGCCGACCTCGTGCGACTCTACGCGGCGCGACAACTGTTGCATGGACACGCGTTCGGCCCGGACACGCCGTGGCAGCAAGAGCTGGAATCGTCGTTCCCGTACGAGGAGACCGAGGACCAGCTTGAGGCGATCGTCGCAGTGAAGGCGGACATGCAGTCCGAGCAGCCGATGGACCGCGTCATCTGCGGCGATGTCGGATTCGGTAAGACCGAGGTGGCGATTCGCGCCGCCTTCAAGGCGGTACAGGACGGCTACCAGGTGGCAGTACTGGTCCCGACGACTGTGCTCGCACAGCAGCATCTGAAGACGTTCCGCGAACGCGTCGTCGGCTTCCCGATCACCGTCGATGTGCTCTCACGCTTCCGCTCCGATGCCGAGGCGCGCGACATCATCAGCCGCACCCGCCGAGGTGAGATCGACATCCTGATCGGCACGCATCGGATGCTCGACCCATCGATCCAATTCGCCAACCTTGGGCTGGCGATCATCGACGAAGAGCAGCGCTTCGGGGTGACGCACAAGGAGCGGCTGAAGCGAATGCGGCTGGAGGTGGACGTGCTGACGCTGACCGCCACGCCGATCCCGCGCACGATGCATATGGCGCTCAGCGGCATCCGCGACATGTCGACGATCGACACGGCACCCGAGGGCCGGCAGGCAGTACAGACGTACGTCACCGAATGGGATCCAGCGATCGTGCGCGAGGCGATCCTGCACGAAATCGAGCGCGGCGGACAGGTCTACCTCGTCCACAACCGAGTGCTCAGCATCGACCGATTCGCCGACGAGCTGCGGGCGCTGATTCCGGAGGTGCGGGTCGTCGTGGGCCACGGCCAGATGCCTGAGACGTTGCTCGAACAGGTGATGTCGAAGTTCGGCGAGGGCGAGTTCGACGTGCTGGTCTGCACGACGATCATCGAGTCTGGGATCGACATTCCGAACGTGAACACGCTGATTGTCGACCGCGCGGACCGGCTGGGCCTCGCGCAGATGTACCAGCTCCGAGGGCGCGTCGGCCGCTCCGCGAATCAGGCCTACGCCTACCTCACCCACCCGAAGGACCGCGTGCTCAACGAGATTTCGCAGCAGCGGCTCTCCACGATCTTCGAGGCGAGCGAACTGGGTTCCGGGTTCCAGGTGGCGCTGCGTGACCTGGAGATCCGAGGCGCCGGCAACCTGCTGGGCGCGGAGCAGAGCGGCAACATCGCGACCGTTGGCTTCGACCTCTACACACAGATGCTGGCCGAGGCCGTCGAGGAGCTGAAGGCATCGCACGAGCATCGCGCGCCCGAGCAGCTTCCGCACGAGAAACAGCGCGAGCTGCGCTCCGTGGTGATCGACCTGCCGGTCGCCGCTTTCATCCCCGAACCTTACATCGAGGAGATCGACGGGCGGTTGGCGCTCTACCAGCGCATCTCCGCGCTGACCACGCGGGAAGACACACTGGCGCTGGAGCAGGAGACGCTCGACCGCTTCGGTGAGCTGCCCGAGGCGCTGGCACAGCTCTTCGCTCTCGTCCGCGTCCGGATCGCGGCGGCCACCGCCGGCCTCGGTTCGGTTCGCCTCGATGGTTCCGATGTGCTGCTCACAGCCGCGGGCCGGCCGTTCTCCAGTCGAATGCTCCCGGCGTTGCCGCAGGGAGTCCGCCGTGGCGCCAACCAACTCCGCGTCGAACGACGCGCCCTCGGCGCCAGATGGCTCGGCCCGCTGGAAGCACTGCTGCGGCTCCTCGGCGGCGAACGCGAGCCGGTCGAAGCAGTGGTGGCGGAGGCGTCTTCGTGACGCGGCGGCGCATCTGAGTTCACGCGACTCGCGACCTTCAGGGAACCCCGCAGGTCGCGGCAGCGTCTCACCGTCAGCACACGAGGAGTTCCGCGGTGATCAAGCCAACCCTGATCGTAGCTTTGCTGAGTTCACTGCTCCTCGCTGCCGCTTGCACGTCGGCCAGCGAACCGACCGCGACGCCCACACCCTCACCCGAGCCAACCGCGACGGCGCTCACGTCGCCCAGTGCGGAGCCCACGCCGCGCCAACCATTCATCCTCGCCAGTCCGACACCTGATCCAGACCTCAAGACGCTTGCCGCGACCGTCTGGCTAGTCGATCTCCACGACGGCGCCGTGACGACGATCATCGAGGACTACGACAACTGACCATACTCCGCGGGATTCACCGACGATGGCGATGTGCGTGTCCGCTACTGGCTTGAGGCTGGTCGGGTCGACTACACATTCGCACGCGATGGCGCGCTGCTCGGGGAGGTCGAGCCCGAAAGGCGCTGCGGCAATACCGACGGTGGTGCCAAGATCGACAACCAGCTTTATCCGGGTGTCGTGTGCGGCTCGATCTCCCCGGACGGCAAGCTGATGACCTACGGTCTCGCAGTCGGAGATGTCGACGTCAACGGTCGCCCTACCGAGAGCTGGGATCAGTGGCTGATCGACCTCACCGCCGGTGACACGCGCCTGCTGCAAGCAGGCCTCCTGCACTGCGGTGGATGCGACTTCAAGTTTGGACCGAACTGGGCACCGAGCGGTCGCTACCTCGTCGTTCCGGATCTGGTCTACCAGGTCTTCTTGATCGACCTGGACTCGGGCACGAGCATCGACATCGCGGTGGACGAGCGAGCCACACAGCTCTCCTCGGAACCCACATGGGCACCGAGGGCGGACCGCCTACTCCGTCCCGGTCCCGACGGCTCGACGATCCTCGAAGACTTCGTTGCAGGTACTTCCGTCACGCTGACCGAGCTGCCATGGCCGGCGGCGTTCGACATGACGGGCAGCTATATCTATTCGCCGGCCTGGGCCATCAGCACCGAGGCGGGTCCGCACCAACGGACGACGATCGCGGATGCGGCCACTGGTGAAATCGTTGGGATTCGTGCGGGAACTCCATCGTGGGAGCAGATCTGGGGAGTCGGAGCGAGTCCGATTGTCGCCATTGATGGTGGATTTGTCGCCGCCCTGGAGAACTCAGACAGTTGCGATGGGACATTGATCTCTGAGCCAGGGTTGCCGGCTGCGGCGTGCATCGAAGGGGCCGTCGCTGCGGTCTTCTCACCGGACAGCTCGCTCGTTGCGCTCGCCCGCGAGGTTGGTCGCACGGGCCCGATCGCCGGTCCCCGACTCGACAGTTACAACGGCCTGCCGCGATTCGAGATCGTCGTTTTCGACCGCGCAACCGGGGAAGTCACCGTGGTTGCTCACGGGGCCGTGAGCTATCAGTTCCCTGCTCTGAGCTGGAGCAAGGATGGCACGTTGCTCCTGATCCGCTGGCCCAACGTCTTCGGACTCTGAGGGGCGGCCTCGGTGTGCCAAGTCGGATGCCCCCCGCGTCCCGGCCATGCACACTGGGTCGGAAGCACGAGCACGAGCCGACGGGACCCGCTGACCGATGCCCCAATCCCACATCCGCACGGTGCTGTTCGACTTCGACCGCACGCTCGGGCAGGCGAAGTCGCACTACGGCATGTACGTACGGGCGGCTGAAGAGCACGGCGTCGACGTGACCGAGGCGCAGCTTGGATCCGCCGAACTCGACGATGCATGGGCGCAGTGGGACACACCGCTGGGCCAGGACCACAGCAACGAATCTGCCGATGAAGCGACGTTCGCCGAGGTGCGGCGGGAGATTGCTCGCGTGCGCCTCCGCGCCGCCGGCGTCGATTGCAGCGACGAGCAGCTCGACCAGATCACGACGCGGATCGCCGAACTCGAAGGTCATGCCGACCAGTACAGGCTCTACGACGACACAGTGCCGGCACTCGAACGGCTCGGGCGTTCAGGAGTGCAATCGCTGATCGTCTCGAACCACGTCTGGCGGCTGCCAGAGATCATTCGAGCCCTCGGCGTCAGTGCTCGCTTCGAAGGCGTGCTCACCAGTGCACGCGTCGGCGTCCGCAAGCCCCATCCGAAGATCTTCGAAGCGGCGATGCACCTCGCAGGCACCGGGCCCGCGGAGACGATCTATGTCGGCGACTCGTACAAACACGACGTCGTCGGTGCACGCGGTGTCGGCATGGCGGCGATTCTGATCGACCGCGACGGTCGAACCGAAGGCCAGCAACTCGACGTCACCGTGATCCAGTCGCTCGACGAACTGCAGCTCTCGTGAGTACCTCTGTCGCCCTCGTGCCGATCGCCGAGGTCGAGCGCCCCGAGCTGCGCGCGATGATGCGCGACTACTTCGTCGAGCTGGCCACCTATGAGCCGGATGCCGAAGACCCGGACGAGCACCTGGAACGTTCATGGCCGGAGATGCTGGCGGACATGCTGGGGCGCGAGCTGCAGTGGATCGTCACTGACGCGCAGCGAGCCGGCTTCCTGATCGTGCGCACACTGCCCGATTGGCCACACACCGAGCGGCTGATCGCCTCAATCGTTGAGTTCTACATCGCGCCCGAGTTCCGACGAGGTGGCATCGGTAGCGCCGCCGTCGAGACCATGCTGGCCGAGCACCGTGACCGTGGCACCTACTTCGTGGAGGCGGACATCTTGATCGCCAACGAACCGGCGAAGGAATTCTGGCAACGCCTCGGATTCCAGGTGCAGTTCCTCCAAACGGGACGGAAGCCCTAGCGGGCGCCGCTCCGGTACCATCGCCGCCTCCAACGAAGCCCAGAGGCGGTACGCATGTCCAACTACTTCACAGACGGTCAGCGCGAGGTGCAGGAGCGCGTCGATACACGTCGGCTGGCTGACCAGATGGCAAACGCGGTCATCCACGACACGATCGGCGACGGCGACCGCGAGTACATCGAGGCGCGGGACATGTTCTTCCTCGCCACCGTGGATGCTGAGGGGCGCGCGAACTGCTCATACAAAGGCGGCGAGCCAGGCTTCGTGCGCGTGCTGGACGAGCACACGGTGGCGTTCCCGATCTACGACGGCAATGGGATGTACATGACGACCGGGAGCATCGCCGACAATGGCGAGGTTGGCCTGCTGTTCATCGACTTCGAGGGGCAGAGCCGCATGCGCCTCAACGGCGTGGCGACGCTTCACTTCGACGACCCGCTGATGAGCGAGTACCCCGAGGCACAATTCATCGTCCGCGTGCGGGCGCGCGAGGTGTTCGTGAACTGCCCGCGCTACGTGCACAAGATGGAACTGGTCGAGCGTTCGCGTTACGTCCCGAAGGCGGAGACCGAGACGCCGATTGCGGACTGGAAGCTGAACATGGTTGAGCGCGGCGCTGGCGATCTGCTCCGTGCCGATGATCCGGCCCGCCCGACCGACTGATCGCCGGCCGGTCAGGTAGTCTGTGCGCCCAATCCGAACGCAGCCAACCCAAGGCAGGGAATCATGAGCACCGTCGACTTCATCAAGAAGAACCTGGACTTCGCCCACCGTGCGCTGACCGACGCCGCAAGCGGCACGGACGAGCAGCTTCACTTCGTCCCTTCGGACGGTAGCCACTCCATCGCGTGGTGCCTCTGGCACACCGCCCGCGTCGAGGACCTGATCATGAACGCGGTCATCGGCGGCGGTTCACCAATCTGGAATGACGAGTGGGCTGAGCGCACCGGACTCCCGGGCGAAGGATTCGGCACCGGCATGTCCGACGACGACGCCCAGGCGATCCACGTCGACAACATGGACGCCTTCATCGAGTATCGCGACGCCGTCTGGGCGAGCAGCGCGAAGTTCCTCGATGGCGCCTCTGACGAAGACCTCGAGCGCGAGGTGCCCTCCCGCAGCGGCAGCGAGACTGTCGCCGAGTCGATCGGGCTGCACATGCTTGGTCACTTCAACGGGCACCGAGGCGAGATCAACACGCTGCGCGGCATGCAGGGCATGCCCACGGTCCTCGCGGTCGAGGGCACGCACTAGAGCCGAATAGACAGGCTGACCTCGTGAGCATCTACCAGCACCTCGTGATCCATGTGGCCCCGCGCAGGGCAGAGGCGGTGGCGAGCCAGCTTCTCGAAGCGGGCCTCGCCGGTGTCCAGGCGCATCACGGCGGCAGACTATTCGGCGTCTTCAAGTCGGAGATTGGCCTGAGCCGTGACCACATCGTGCTGCTCGTCGAGTGGCCGGATCTGCGGACGGCGACCTCGGGCGGACCGGAGCTGCTGTTCGGGATCGAAGATCTGGAGATCGAGCGCGACGAGGTGTGGGAGGCCACGCTGCGCCCCGATCCTGAGGCGGTCATTGAGCCGATGGAGGGCGTGTTCTCGCATCGCTGGTTCGATGTCGCGGACGGCGATGCGGAGCGATTCCTCGAACTCTCGGACAGTGCGTGGGGCGACTGGGAGGCGGACGCTGACAACTACGTGCTCGGCTTGTGGCGCAGTCGCAGCACCCCGGCGCCGGATCAGACGCGCTTCTGGCTAATGGCCTGGTATCGAAATCTTGCCGCGTGGGAGGGCAGCCGCTACTGGAATCGTGACGCTGCAGACCTCGGTGACGGCAACACACGGCTGAGCGAGCGCAACCAGCTCGTGATTGATCGCGGGGTCTCGATGCTCTGGCGGCTCGGCTAACCCTCGAAGGGTCGCTACCCGTTCCGCGCCTGGGCGCGGCTCGCCAGGTACTCACGAGTGCGCGCCGGGCCACCCTGCTCCGTGCGGAAGATCGCCGGATTGAATAGCGTCACGCCGGCCGCCTCCAGGCGATCCAGCTCTGCATCAAGTTCGGCCTCGTTGCCGACCAGCGCGGCGTCGCCAGGGTTCGCCGCACCACCATGATCGAGCACCGCGCGATACGAGGGCAGCGTGCCGTACATCGCGAACTGCTGATTCGCCTGCTCGCGTGCGTCGGCCGGGTCGTCGGTCAGAGCGACCGGTAGCCCGGCAATGATCTCGGGAGCGGGCGCTCCGGCGTTCGAGGCGGCGCGGTTCACCCGAGGACCAATGTGATCCTCGATCGCCTTCGCGTTCGCCATCCAGAGAATGGTCCCGCCGGCCAGCTCGCCGGAGAGGCGCAGCATCACCGGCGCCAGCGCGGCAATCGCGCACGGCACGTCGCCGCCGGCTGAGGGACGCGCCTCGCCGTGGAAGCTGTAGTACTCCCCAGTCTGGTCGACGGCTTCGCCCCGTAGCAGCGGAACCAGGATCTGTAGGTACTCGCGCATCCGCGCCGCTGGTCGGTCGAATGGCAGGCCCATCTGGTCCACGACCATTGGCCTGTGCGACAGACCGACGCCGAGCGTGAAACGGCCGTTCGAGGCGTCCTGTGCCACCTGGGCCTGCCCGGCCACGGTCGCCGGGTGGGTGCCGAAGATTGGCACCACCGCCGTCAACAGCCGGATCCGGTCCGTCTGCGCGCCGATCAGCGCGAGCGTGGCCGTCGAGTCGCCGGGGGTCGCGTAGGCCGCGAAGCCCTCGGACTCTGCGCGCTGTGCGTCTGCCACGGTTCGCGCCACGCCCGGTGCACCGCTCGTTAATCCGATCTGCATGGGTCGTCTCCACCTCGCGAGTTCGTTGGTCAGATACGCCACCAAGGTACACATGCGGCGGCGCTACGTTGGCGAGACACCAAGCTCGAATCGAGGGAGCCGATGGCTGGCGAGGATCTCCGTCTGACGAAGCTGCATCAGGTCGCGCTACCCGTGAGCGACCTGGACCGCGCGATCACCTTCTACCCCGACAAGCTGGGTGCTGAGTTCACGATGAAGTTCGACCCGCCCGGGCTCGCCTTCTTCGACCTCGATGGAACGCGCCTGATGCTGGATGAGATCGCCGAGGCAGGCGGGCAGGCAGGCCTCACCGCTCTACTTCTGGGTCGACGACATTCACGCTGCCCACCGGGAGCTGCAATCGCGCGGCATCGAATTCGAAGAGGGCCCTCACCTCATCAACCGCACCGATCAGGGCGAAGAGGAGTGGATGGCCTTCCTCCGCGACCCGGACGACAACATCCTCGCGATCGCCACGCAGCGTCAGCTCTAGTCGGCGGCCTCGGCGACCGAAGAGAAGTTCTGGCGGACGAAGGCCTTCACTTCGGCGCCGTCGCCGATGCGAAGGGTGAATGTCTCGTCGCCCGACGGCGAGCTCAACTCGAAGGACAGGAAGCCGCAGCACTCACGCTCGAGGCCGATCCACTCACCGGCGGCACGCAGCAGCTCGGGGCGAGCAGGATAGCGGAACGCGATCGCCTCGCCCTGCTCGGCAACTTCAATGCACTCTTGGATCAGCGTCTGCAACACGTCTCCGTGCGTGGAACGTTGTGCTGACTGCAGCGCCGCCATGTCGCACGCAAACGGCAGGTTGAACTTCGTCATCACTCACACCTCCACTGTCATTTCTTCGGTTCGACGGCTCCGCCAGCGCTGCAGCGCGATCAACGCCCACGCCGCCTCGACACTCGCGAACGGCCAGGACTCAATAGCGACCGCGTAGCCCGAGGCGCTAGCGCTGGCCAGGGCGAAGACGAGCACCGCCAGCGCGCTGCGTCGCTCCAGCGCGTACGCGCTCGCCATCACGGCGACGCTTGCGAATCCCCAGACATCGAGCCACATCGGCGCCTCCCGTGTACTAAGGTGTACGACTTCAAGTGAACTTGAAGTCAAGTGAGATGAGCATACGCAGTGACGCTGAAGATCGGCGAAGTCTCCCATCGTTCGGGATTGCCCAGCTCGACGCTTCGCTACTACGAATCGATCGGGCTGCTGGATCCGCCGCCGCGAGTCAGTGGCCGGCGCGTCTACAACGAGGCGGCGCTGGACCGGCTGCGAGTGATCGCGCTGGCGCAATCGGTCGGATTCTCGCTCGCCCAGATCGGCGTGCTGCTGGATGGCTTCCCCGCGGGCACGCCCGCCTCGGAGCGGTGGCGCGCCTCAACCCGCTCCAAGATCGAGGAACTCGAGGCACAAGCGACCGACATCGAACGGATGCTGGGTCTCCTCCGCCATCTGGAGACCGATTGTCGCTGCACCGACCTCGGCGAGTGCGCGGCTGGGTGGGCGCGCAAGGGCACGTAGTCGCCCTCGTCAGGTACGATCCGTCGAACGCAACTCGGAACTCCATACGACAACGGCGAAGAGGTGAGTCTGTGATCTGGGATGTCCATTGTCATTTTCCTCGTAACTGGCAAGACCCGGACAACTTCGATCCGGCGAAGGAGATCGACCTCCGCGCCGACTCGCTGCGCGCTGCCGGAGTCACCCGCGCCTCCCTGCTCAGTGGCGGTCGCTTCGGCATAGATTACGAAGAGTCGCTGATCTACGCCCGACGTCACGAGGACCTGTTCCTCCCCTCGGCGATGATCGACCCAGAGGAAATCACCCACCGCGATGTGAAGAACCTCCACGAACTCGGCTACCGAGGGCTGAAGATGATTGGCGTCCGTCGTCCTTACGACGACTACAAGTACTTCGGTGTCTACCAGGCCGCCGAGGAGCTGGACATGCCGATCCTGATGCACATGGGCGTCATTGGTGGCGGCATCGACTACTCAATCACTCACCCTCGTCGTGACCCGAAAGCGGCGCAAAGCTACAGCGACATGCAGAACAGCCCCCGGGCAAGCGGACGGGACGTCTCCGCCACCCGTATGCGCCCGTTCCACATGGACACCATTGCGAACAACTTCCCGAACCTAAAACTGATCGGCGCCCACATGGGCGGCACCGGCAACTACGACGAAGCCGCTTCCGTGACTCGCTGGCGCCACAACGTCTACCTGGACATGTCTGGCGGCGAGACAATCGAGCGCCACGCCGTCGAACGCCGGCTCGTCGGGCACGAGATCGGTGTTGAGAAGCTCACCTGGGGTTCCGACTGCGGCAACGATGAGATTGCCGACCACGTCACCAACCTGGAGCGTATCTTCGAGCAGGTTGGCCTGACCGAGGATGAGCGCGACCG
>JABIST010000109.1 GCA_018700215.1 Dehalococcoidia bacterium
ATGCGGACGAGCAGGGGATTGCGCCAGGCGATCCAACCGAGCACGCCGAGCGAGACGGCCATGAGCAGCAGGAGGCCGGCCATGATTGAGGTGAGGGAGACGCCGAAGAGGCTATCCACCGGAGGCCATCACTTCCTCGCGCTCGATGATGCCGTCGACCATATGGATGGTGCGGTGGCAGCGGGCGGCGATCGACGGGTCGTGGGTGACGATGACGAAGGTCTGTTGCTGATCGCGGTTGAGCTCTTGCATGAGCGACATGATGTCGTCGGCGGTCTTGGTGTCGAGGTCACCGGTGGGTTCGTCGGCCCAGACGATGGCGGGGTTGTTGACGAGGGCGCGGGCGATGGTGACGCGCTGGCGCTGACCGCCGGAGAGTTCGGAGGGTTTGTGGGTCGACCAGTCGGTGAGGCCGACGCGGGCGAGGGCGGCGGTGGCTCGCTCTCGCGCTTCGGCGGAGGGGGTGCCGGAGACGAGGAGGGGGAGTTCGACGTTTTCGACGGCGCTGAGGACGGGGAGGAGGTTGTAGAACTGGAAGATGAAGCCCATGCGACGGGCTCGGTATGAGGTCTTGCTGTTGTCATCGAGTTCGGCGAGGTCTGTGCCTTCGATGCGGACGGTGCCTTCGGTGACGTCGTCGATGCCGGAGAGGCAGTTGAGGAGGGTGGTTTTGCCACAGCCGGAGGGGCCCATGATGGCGACCATGGAGCCGCGCTCGATGGTGAGGTCTACGCCGCGGAGGGCGTGGACGAGGATGGTGCCGCTGTCGTAGGTCTTGACGAGGCCTTTGACTTCGATGATGGGCTCGCTCGTTGGGACCTCTTCTTTGGGCGGTAGGGGTAGGGCGTGGCCGGGTGACTCTGGTGTGGCAGTTTGAGGGTGGTACGGGAGTGGCTACGGGCTATAGGCGACGGGTCCTTGGTGAGATGGGTGATCGGGTGCTCTGGGTGGTTCGTGCTTGAGGGCGATGGTCGGTGAATGGGGGGTGGGGGGCGTCTTCCTTTTGGGGGATGTTGGGTTGGTGGGTTCAGAATTGGGTTGTTGAGGATTGTTCAGGTGGCGAGGGGGTGTGTGGTTGACACGATGCATCGGTATCTGAGATATTCGGATACATCGGGAGCTTAGGGGTTCTGCGGAGGTGGTTGATGGCTGCACTGGACCAATCGGCGCATTGGGATTTGGCGGTTCGTCGGGCGGTGTCGCGGGTGTTTTTGCTTTCGGCGCTGGCGGAGCGGCCGATGCATGGGTATGAGCTGGCGCAGGAGATTGCGGTGCGGTCCGGGGAGTGTTGCGCGCCGAGCGATGCGGCGATTTATCCGGCGCTGCGGGAGTTGCAGGAGGGCGGCTATATCACTTGCGAGGTTGCTTCGCAGGGGAAGCGGTCTCGGAATGTGTGCACGCTGACGGATGCGGGCCGCGAGGTTTTGGCTGTGGCGGCGGAGTCCTGGGGGCGGGTGATGCCGCATTTGCAGACGGTGATTGATGAGGCGCCGAGGCGACGGCAGCCGATTGAGTTTGTCGGGACAAATATTGATTCGAAGGAGTCTGTGCGATGACGTTGAGTGAGAACGACCAGAAGATCCAGCAGGCGGTGAATGAGCGGTATGGGGGCGTCGCGGAACGCGTTCTGGCGGCGAGTGCTGCGCGTGACTCCTCGAGCGCTGCAAGTTCATCGAGCGCCTCCGGCGCGGGCGGCGCGGGGGAACAGGTCGCCGGGGCGCCGAAGGGCTTCACGATTGAGTTCATCGAGAGCGCGAGTGCGAGCGCTTCGTGTTGTGGGCCGGACGACGCTGCGTGTGCCTGTGGGTCGGAGGGGGCGCACGAGCACGGTAGTTCGTCGGACGATGCGATTGAGCGGCCGGAGACGGTGGGGATTGGTTCGAAGTTGTACGAGTCGGAGCAGGTTTCGTCGCTGCCTGAGGAGGCGGTGCTGGCTTCGCTGGGCTGCGGGAATCCGGTGGCGATTGCGGAGTTGAGCGCGGGCGAGCGGGTGCTGGATTTGGGTTCGGGCGGCGGTATCGATTGTTTCCTGGCGGGGCAGCAGGTGGGCGCTGAGGGCGAGGTGTGGGGTCTGGATATGACGCCGCAGATGGTTCGGCTGGCGCGGCAGAATGCTGAGAAGGTTGATTCGTCGAATGTGAAGTTCCGGTTGGGGGAGATTGAGGATATGCCGTTCGAGGAGGATCACTTTGATGTGATTATTTCGAACTGTGTGATCAATCTTTCGGTGGATAAGCCTGCGGTGTTTGGGGAGGCGTTCCGGGTGCTGAAGCCGGGCGGGCGGCTGCGGGTGTCCGATATTGTGTGGACGCGGGATGTGCCGGTGGCTGAGCGCGGGAACATTGAGGAGTGGGCGGGCTGTGTGGCGGGGGCGTTGCCGCTTGCGGAGTACACGGATGCGATCCGTGCGGCGGGGTTCACGGATGTGTCGGCGGAGTTTGAGGAGAATGAGCGGGGGTTGGCGTCGGCGTATGTTTCGGCGGTGAAGCGGGGGTAACCGGCAGCGGTTAGGGCTGTGATTGGGAGGGGGGCCTGCGGGCCCCCTTCTTTTGTGCTTTGTGTGGAGGGGGGAGGGGGACCGGAAGGGTGTGTTTGAGGGGGTGCGAGGTAGGG
>JABIST010000322.1 GCA_018700215.1 Dehalococcoidia bacterium
GCTCATCGTTCATCGGCAGCACGTCTTCCGAAGCAATGCCCACCGTCGGTCGTGCCTTGCGATAGTGCTCGCTCGTATGTGGAATCAGCGTATTCATGAAATCCAGGCCACCCGAAAGCTGAACCACCACCAGCACCGGGTCTTTGCCATTCATCTTCGTCATTCGTCGCTCCAGAACTCGCCGGCTTGCAGCCAACCTCGCCTCATCGCTCCTATGCGAACTGGTACTCCGGGCTCGCCACAATCAGCTGCAGCATCCGACCAACCCGCGCCTCGCTCGTCGCTCGCTCTTCGTCCGTGCCGAACATCAGCGGTCCGTCCTCCGACGCAAACTCCTCAAGCACACGCTTCGTATCGTCGCTCGCGTCCAGCGGCCCGCTCAGATCCAGGCAGCGCTCCACAAACTCCGCCGGCGCCAGCGCATTCCCGCTCGCGCCCAGCCGCGTCACAATCGATTGCACCCCCGGCTTCCGGGTATCCATCATCTGCTCCACCGCGAAGTTCACCCGCTCCGTCAGCGTCCCGCCGTCCAGCCACTCCTTACCGGTATGCCAGCCTTCAACGCTCGGTGGGTCCAGCAGCTTCTGCCCCATCGCCGTCGTCGCCGGTGACCAACCGTTGATCGCCGGGTCCGGCATCCGCGGCCAGTCCGCCAGCTTCACCGCGCCGCCCACAAACTCCGCCGGACTCTTCACCCGCGCGAACCGTGCTGCCTTGAAGAAGTCCGAGTTCAGTAGTGCTCGCATCACCGCGCGCATATCCCCATCCGCCTCCTGGAACGCCGCCACCAGCGCATCGATCGCCGCCGGATCGCCAGGCGGTTCAATGCTCCACGCCGGCACCTGCGGCTCGTCCGCCACGAAGAAGTTGTAGAGGTGCCGCGAAATGAACCGCGCGCAGGACTCCTCCCCCACGATCACATCAATAATGTCCTCGCCGTTCAGCGGACCGGTACGGCCCAGGAACGTCTTCTCCCCGTCGTCGTGATCATCCGCGCGGTACACGAACTTCGAGTCGTAGCCACCGTACGGATACAGCGGAATCGGCTGCTCGAACGTCCACCCCGTGAACGCCCGCGACGCCGCCTTGATGTCGTCCTCGCTGTAGCTCCCAATGCCCATCGAGAACAGCTCCAGCAGCTCCCGACCGTAGTTTTCGTTGATCTCCGTCGCGTGGTTCTCGCAGTTATCCAGCCAATAAATCATCGCCGGGTCGCGTGACAGATCCAGCAAGATCTGTCGCAGGTTCGCCATCCCGTTCGAGCGGAACAGCTCAAGCTGAGTGTGAATCGTTGGCCCGTTTTCCGCCTTGAACCACCCCGTCGCGAACACGTGGTGCCAGAACAGCGCCATCTTCTCGCCCAGCGGCGCGCCGCCGTTCGCCAGGTTGAACATCCACAGCGAAGCCGCGGTCAGCGGCACATCGGGACTGTTAATCGTCGGGAAGTAGCGGTCCAGCAGATCCGCCGTCGGGTGCTCATGCGCCTCGGGGTACAGCAGCTCCTCAACCAGCTCTTCGTACGGGCGCTCCGCCAGCACCTCAAGCTCGTCTCGCGTCGCGCCTACGCCCACCCGACGCATCAGGTGCGCCCGCAATGCAATCGCTTCGTCTGCCATCTCAGCCTCCGCCGCTCGCTCCTGGCTCACAGGGCCTGAGCAGGGCCGTTATAGCAGATGTAGTCCACCCTTCGTAATGTCGAAAGTGCACGCTGCCGGATCGTTGCAGCCTGCCCGTTCACAGGCTCAGACATCTCGATTCTCGTCCGCACCCACGCATGCCCTCCATCGGCCTCACCGCTACCATGTGCCACACACACGACGACGCGACGAAGGAGCTCTCGATGCGACTCGGACTGCTCACCGGCATGGGCGATGACTGGAAAGAGACCCTCGAGAAGGTAAAGATCGCCGAAGACCTCGGCTACGTCCGTGTCAGCGGCTCCGAAGCATGGGGCCCGTCGCCAATCCCCTGGCTCTCGATCCTCGCTACCAACACCTCGAAGATCGAAATTGGCACCTCCATCCTCAACTGCTTCTCGCGCACCCCTTCGGCAATCGCCCAGGAATTCGTCGTCC
>JABIST010000400.1 GCA_018700215.1 Dehalococcoidia bacterium
AGGACCGGTGATCACGGCGTCCGAGGTTGCGTGATTGATCGACGGCTGAGTGTGGCTACCCCCTTGGGAGGCCGAGGCCGCGAGTGGCGATGATGTTGCGCTGGATTTCGGAGCTGCCGCCGGCAAGGGTGGATGGGATGGACATGACGGAGGCGCGAGTGTGGCGGGCGCCCATGGGGGCGTAGGCGTCGGTGGTGGCGCGGGCGTCGGAGGTGTCGGTTTCGTCGGGCCAGAGGTTGGAGTAGAGACCGAAGACCTGGGTGCCGGTGTGGGCGACGGCCTGGCCACGTTCGGACATGAAGAGTTTGGCGACGCTGGCCTCGTGGTTGGGGACCTGGCCGGCGGCTTGCATGGAGATGATGAGCAGGGAGAACTGGTAGCCGACGGTGGCTTCGGTGTAGCGGTCGGCGAGCTTGCCTCGGAGGGTGGGGGTGCGGTCGAGGCGCGACTTGTTGGCTTCGTCGCCCTGGATGGCGGTGACGAGGTCTTTGATGTCGCGCTGGAGACCGACGGCGCTGGAGATGCCGGAGCGCTCGAAATCGAGCAGGGTCATGCCGACGTACCAGCCGCGATTCTCTTCGCCGATGCGCTGGGAGACGGGGATGTGGACGTCTTCGAAGAAGGTTTCGTTGAGTTCGTCGCCCCAGCCCATGTCGATGATGGGACGGACGGAGATGCCGGGGGTTTTGAGGTCTGCGACGACGAAGGAGATGCCGCGGTGCTTGGGGGCATCGGGTTCGGTGCGGACGAGGGCGAAGACCCAGTCCGCGGTGCCGGCGCCGGAGGTCCAGGTCTTTTGGCCGTTGACGACGTAGTCATCGCCATCGCGGGTGGCGCGCATCTGGAGGGAGGCGAGGTCTGAGCCGGCGGCGGGCTCAGAGTAGCCCTGGCACCAGACGACTTCGGCGGAGAGGATCTTGGGGAGGTATTCGCTGCGCTGCTCTTCGGTGCCGTGGACGATGAGGGTGGGGCCGAGCATGGCGACGCCGTGGACGGAGGCGGCACCGGGTGCGCCGGCGACGGCCATTTCCTGGTTGAAGATGAACTGTTCCATGGAGGTGAGGTCCGCGCCGCCGTAGGCCTTTGGCCAGTGGGGGGCGACCCAGCCGCGCTCGCCGAGGGCGGCGGTCCAGGCCATGGCGGCTTCGTGCTCGGTAGGGACATCGGAGGCGCGGTCATGCTGCCAGTTGTGTCGGGCGGCGGGCTGGCGGTAGCGGTCTGGGAGGCGGTCCTGGACGAAGCTGCGGACTTCTGATCGGAAGGTGGCTTGTTCGGGGGTGTCTGACCAGTCCATGGAAGCTCCTCAATCGATCACGCCGTCGTGGGAGGAATGTAGCGCGGCGGGGCGTGTGGGGGGAGGGGCTAGAGGGATTTGTGGAGGAGCTGGGCGGTGATGCCGCTGGGTTGGGGTTCGGACTGGCCGGTGGGGCGGTAGCCGTTGCGTTCGTAGAAGCGGTGCGCGGCGGGGTTTGATTCGGCGACCCAAAGGGTGATCGCCCGGGAACCGAGGGCGCGGGCGAAGTGCTCGGCGGCGGCGAGGAGTTGGTCGGCCCAGCTCGCCTCGGAAGCTGCGCGCGGGCCGCGGAGGTCTGGGTCGAGCCACATGGCGCCGATGTAGGCGTCGTGGGGTGGGGTAGACGAGACGCGGACGAAGGTGGTGGCGGCGTGCGAGCCATCCGGGCGCTCGACGGTGAACATCGCTGCTTCCATAGCGTCGGCGGTATGGGCGACAAGGTCGACCCAGTGCTCGTCTGGTTCAGCGGCTTCTTCGTCGTAGGTGCTGGCGAACGCCTCGGGAGCTTCGCGGAGAGAGCGAAGGCGGACATCTCGGTAGGCGAGGCCTTCGTCGGAGCGGAGTTGGCGGAGTTGCATGAGGGCTCGAGGGTATCGGCTCGGAGGCGAGGGATGGCACGTCAGCGGGGTGGCACCACGAACGGGCGGCGAGCGAGCCACTACATCTATTTATGTAGGGAGGCTTTTGGAGGCTGCATAGTTCGCGCGATGTTGTGCATCGCTGCAGCTCTCAAGGTGACTACTACAACACGTCGAGAGTCGACGGTGAGGACGAAAGGATTGCCAGGATGGCACTCACACAACGTTTCGAAAGCTACGGCACCCAGCACCCGAGGATGACGTTCGCGTTCGGCGCGACGGCGGGGATCACGACCGTGGCCGGAATGGTGCTTGCGGCGGCGCTGACGGTGGGCCTCGGTGTGAGCGGGCAAGACCAGCCCGTGATCTCAGGGGCCATCGGCAGCGTGGCGGCGGGCGCACCCAGCAGTGACGAACAGGCGTACTTCGCAGAGCGGACGCTGGTAGTTCGCGGTGCCGAGGCGAACGGATCCACGACGGCAGGTCTGGCATCTGAGTTCGGCTCCGAGTCCGGACCGAGCGAGGCGATGGGAATGGACCCGTACGGCGGCTTCGTGGAGCCGGGACCAGGACCATTGGCTGTTTCGGAGACGGCCTCCGTGCCGCCTCCGTCTCCGGAGTCCAGCTTCGGCACGGATGCGGACACGAACGCGTTCGCTGGAGCAGGTGTGTTCGTGGGGGACGGCACTGACGCCGGGGCCCACGAGGTGATTGAAGTGAGCAGTCTGAGTCTGCGCAGCTCGCCGAGCTGGGTGACGCCGGAACTGCAAGCTGGCTTCGTCGGGTCGAGTCCGGGCGCATTGACTGGTCCGGATGCGGACACGAAGGCGTTTGCCGAAGCAGGTGTGCTCGTGGGGGACGGCATTGAGGTCGGCGCCCACGAGGCAATTGAAGTGAGCAGC
>JABIST010000050.1 GCA_018700215.1 Dehalococcoidia bacterium
CGGCCCCTGCGTGGAACGAAGCACCGCGAGGTACACCCCGCCTGAGTCGTGAATCGCCGAACTCAGCGAGAGCATTCGGTCTTCCGACCACCCCGTTTGATCCAGGACCATGTCTGCCAGCAGCCGCGCGGTCCGTCCGTTGGCGCTCTCGAATGGACGAATCGACAGCAGACCGAAGTGCGTGAGCGCCGCCGCCACCGGTCCCGGCCTCCGATCGAGCCAGCGGCCAATCTGCTGTACGAATTCCGCCATCAGATCCGAAACGTCCTCGGACGCAGGCGGCTCGTAGAGGATCGAGTTGCGCTCCTCGCCCGTCTCAACCGCTGCCTCAGCCGCCGTCTCGGGATCGACTGGCTGCCGATACGTCCCGCGCGCGGCCGCATCCGGGCTGGTCGCATCTTGCTGCAGTACCGCGTTCAGGGACCGAATCGTTCCGCTGTCGATCCCCACCGAACGATCCTGGCTGAGCTGGTAAGCGAGGTCGTACGCCTGCGTCAGGTTGTAGATCTCCAACTCTTGCTCGCCTTGCGGCACCACCGCCCGCTCCGCGATCGAGGCCGCCTGATCCGGCTCCACCTCGTTGCCGTCGATCGCCGCGGACGCATGCGTCGAGAAGATGCGAGCCTGCCGCGCGAAGTAGTACTCCAGCTCTTCCGGGATCAGCGCCCGTACTGCGGCTCGCTCCGCCTCAATCGCGTCCAGATCAGCCTGGCAATCGTCCGATACCTTGCAGATCAGCCGAAGTCCCACAGCCCGTCACTTTCCCTCGGCATCAGGGTAGTCGAATTGATCACCTGATTACACGGCCAAGCATCCAGCTCCGAGGATCACCCAAACCAACACGCACCCCCGGCCCAGCCAACGCTCCGGCTACCCCCACCAGCGTCCGAGGGCGCTTCCCACCATCCACACCGCAACCCCTGCCACCACAACCCACCCCACCACAATCTGCAGCCGATGCGTCTCCCAGTCCCCGCGATCGAGCACCCACATCGCGATCACCAAACCAGCCACCGACAACAGAAATTCCATCCGAGGACTCTACCTACCCACCGAGGATCGGCAATCGCTGCTTAATCAGCCCGGAACGGCCGACCAACCCCCGTCGAGGGCTACGGCCGCGTCATCTCTTCGGGCTTGATCCACTCGGCGAACTGCTCCTCGGTCAGCAGACCCAGCGCAATCCCGGCCTCGCGCAGCGTCGAGTTCTCCTCGTGCGCTTTCTTCGCGATCTTCGCCGAGTTGTCATAACCGATATGCGGGTTCAGCGCCGTCACCAGCATCAGCGACGACTCCATCAGCTCCTGGATCCGAGCAGCGTTCGGCTCGATCCCCACCACACAGTTGTCCGTGAACGACACCGAGGCGTCTGCCAGTAGTCGAATGCTCTGCAGGTTGTTGTAGGCGATCACCGGCTTGAACACGTTCAGCTCGAAGTGACCGGTTGCGCCACCGATCGTCACCGCGGTGTCGTTACCGATCACCTGCGCACACACCATCGTCATCGCTTCCGACTGTGTCGGATTCACCTTCCCCGGCATGATCGATGACCCCGGCTCGTTCGCCGGTAGGTTCAGCTCCCCGAGTCCCGCGCGCGGCCCCGAGCCCAGCATCCGTACGTCGTTCGCGATCTTCATCAGACTGACCGCGATCACCTTCAACTGCCCGGACAGTTCTACCTGCGCGTCGTGTGCGGCCAACGATTCAAACTTGTTCGGCGCCGTGACGAACGGCAGCCCCGTATACGTCGCAATCGCTGTCGCTACTCGCTCCGCGAACTCCGGGTGCGAGTTCAGCCCGGTTCCCACTGCCGTACCACCGAGGGCGAGTTCGTACAGCCGAGGTAGCACACCCTCGACCCGTGCGATCCCGTTGGTGAGCTGCTGTACATAACCAGAAAACTCCTGGCCTAGCGTCAGCGGCACCGCATCCATCAGATGAGTCCGCCCGATTTTCACCACCGAGTCGAACTCCGTTGCCTTCACCTGCAGCGCGTCGCGCAGCTTCGTCAGCGCCGGCACCAGCTCGTGCACCACCTGCTCCGCCGTCGATACGCTCATCGCGCCAGGGAACGTGTCGTTCGAGGACTGTGACATATTCACGTGGTCGTTCGGGTGCACCGGGTCCTTCGACCCGCGCTCGCCACCCAGGATCTCGATCCCGCGATTCGAGATCACCTCGTTCGCGTTCATGTTCGTCTGCGTCCCGGAGCCCGTCTGCCAGATCACCAGCGGGAAGTGGTCGTCCAGTTCCCCTGCAATGACCTGCTCCGCCGCCTGCCGGATCGCCGTCCCCAGCCCACCATCGAGTTTCCCGAGGTCCTCGTTCACCTGGCTCGAGGCGTGCTTCACAATCCCGAACCCGCGGATCAGCGGACGTGGCATCCGCTCCGTCCCAATCTTGAAGTTTTGCAGCGAGCGCTGCGTCTGCGCCCCCCAGTAGCGATCCGAGGGAACCTCAATCGTCCCCATGCTGTCGGATTCGGTGCGTGTCTCGCCATCCGTCATCACGGTCCCCTTCTTGCTCTGCAAGTCTCTGCTCCGCCGCGTCGCGTCGCTTCGCGGGTTGCCTGTCGCTGCGGTTCGGCTACGCGCTCGGCGTCTCTTCCACCAGCTCCTTCACCGCGTCGCCTGCGGCCTGCATTGCGGCCAGCTCGTCGTCTGACAGCGGAATCTCGAAGACCTCTTGGATGCCCCCTGCGCCCAGGCGCACCGGAACACCGACGTAGGCGTCGTTAATCCCGTACTCGCCTTGCAGCAGCGCACAGCACGGAATCACGCGACCCTCGTCCAGCAGAATCGCCTCGATCATCTCCACCAGCGCAGCCGCCGGCGCGTACACGGAGCTGCCTGTCTTGATTAGCCCCACGATCTCGGCGCCGCCGCCCTTCGCGCGCTCGGCCACTGCCTGCGTCTTCTCCTCGCCAATCAGCTGCGCCACCGGCACGCCGCCCACCGTCGCATTCGAGGTGATCGGCACCATCGTCGCCTCGGTGTGACCACCGAGCACCCACGCGCTCACGTCCTTTACCGAGGAGCCGCTCTCCATCGCGATGAAGGCCCGGTAGCGACCGCTGTCCAGCATCCCGCCCTGACCGACGACTCGGTTCCGATCGAACCCGCTCGCCTCCAGTGCCACGTGGCACATCGCGTCCATCGGGTTCGCCAGGATCACGAACACCGTGTCCGGCGAGTGCGCCACCGCATCCCCGATCACGCTCCGCACGATCCCCGCGTTCGTCCCCAGCAGATCTTCCCGTGTCATCCCCGGCTTCCGAGGCACGCCAGACGTCACCACGATCACGTCGGAGTTCGCCGTGTCCGCCCAGTCGTTCGTTCCCGTCACCGAGACGCTCGAGCGCGTCCACGGCGAGCCCTGCGCGATGTCGAGCGCTCGCCCCTGAGGCAAGCCGTCGACAATGTCCATCAACACCACGTCAGCGTTGCCGCGGGTGCTCAGCACCTGCGCGGTCGCGGCACCGGTGTTCCCAGCGCCCACAATCGTTACCTTCTTGCGCACCAAAAGCCTGCTCTCTGGTTCCCCTGACAATCGTTCTGCGAGTACTGCCGCTGAAGTCGCGGTGGTTAGTCCATCCGCGCCTGTAGGCCCTCGTCCAAACTCGCCAGGAACTCATTGGTTGTCTGCCACTCTTGGTCCGGTCCCACCAGCAAAGCGAGGTCCTTCGTCATGGCCCCACCCTCCACCGTTGCAACACAGACCTCTTCAATCGTCGTTGCGAACTTCGCCAGCTCCGCGTTGTCGTCCAGCTTCGCGCGATGCGCGAGCCCCCGGGTCCACGCGAAGATCGAGGCGATCGGGTTCGTCGAGGTCTCAAGACCCTGCTGGTGCTGGCGGTAGTGCCGCGTCACCGTCCCGTGCGCCGCCTCCGCCTCAACCGTCTGCCCGTCAGGTGTCATCAGTACCGATGACATCAGACCCAGCGAGCCGAAGCCCTGCGCCACAATGTCGGACTGCACGTCGCCGTCGTAGTTCTTGCA
>JABIST010000060.1 GCA_018700215.1 Dehalococcoidia bacterium
CCGCACCGTCCGCCAGGTCGAACTCCCCTAGCAACCCACCCGACCGACACTCAATACCACCGCAACTCGCCGCCGACTCTCCACACACGCAAACACCCCCGCCATCACAGCGGAGGTGCTCACCTACGGCGCTGGCCCGGTCCGACTACACCCCGCGCCAGCGATCGCTCAGCATCGTCGGCGGTGGCGCCACCGTGATCTGCGACACCAGCCCGCCGAGTTCAGCCGGGATCGCCACCTCCCGACCAAACTCGATCGACTCGCCGAACATCGAGACCAGCTCCGAACGCGTCGCCCGGCATGCCAGCCCGAACGTCGTCGGCTCGCACGAGATGCCGAACCAGCGAAACCAGCGCCTCACCTCACCGATCCGCGCCGGCGGCGGCGGCTCCAGCGGATCATCGTCGCTCAGCACCAACACATCGAAGTTCATCGTCTCCAGGCTCATCGCACGCGGGCTCCCGCTAGACCAGCGCATTGACCGCACGATCCGCGTCCACAAGCCCGTATCCGGTCGCTCCGTCGCGGCCTGGTGTCGCCAGCTCGCCCTGCCTGCTCTTGCCGGCCCGGACATCTCTCGCCGTGATCTGCAGCACTCGCTTCGCATCCGCCGGAGAGATCTCCGGGTCAACCTCGCGCAGCAGTGCCGCTACCCCGGCCACCATCGGCGTCGCCGCGGAAGTACCGCTGAACGCACCCCAGCCATCGTGCTGGTTGAGCGCTGAAGTCTGCGGCACCGGCAGCACAATGTAGTCCGCCGTTGGTGGCTCGCCGCACAGCCCCGTCAGGTCAGGCACATGTCGACCCGGGAACCAGCTTGAGTCGAACGAACTCGCGTACTCAGTGGCCCGCACCGAAAGATCGGAGCGCACCACCGTGCCGCCAACCGCGATCACCTGTGGCATGTTCGCCGGGAACGCCCGATGTCCGTTGCCGCCGGCGAAGCAGACGATCGTCCCGTTCCGAACCGCATTCAAAATCTCCAGGTACAGCGGTCGCAGCCAGCTCGGCATCGAAGTCCCTGGGAAATCGACGTGGTAGCCCCAGCTGCACGTAATCACGTCCGGCCGAAGCCGAGCAGCCGTCCGGAACGCCAGCGTCGGGTTATTCATCTTCACGCCGATGAAGTTGATCCCCGGCGCCGTCGCAAACAGGTTCGCGGACTCGCCGGTCCCGTGCCCGGAGGGGTCGTCCGAACCGTCTGTCGTGTCCGGCGCCGCCACCGAGAGGAAGTCGTACCCCTGGTCCACGAAGTACGGGTGCTGCTGGAACCCCGTATCCACCATCGCCACGCGCACACCCTTGCCGCTCAGGCCTCGGCGGTGGGCGGCGGAAGCGCCCATCAGCTGCGCCACATCGCCCGGCACACGCAGCCGGAACTCCGGGTTCACCATCGCAATCGGCGGCACCGTGCGCTCCCCTGCGAACAGGATCGGCGCCGGCTGCACGTAGATCCGGTCAACCAGCTCGTCGATTCGATCGACAGACGGCGCTGCCACATGGCCAGACGGAACTTGTGCCGAATACGCCTCCGCCAGCTTCGACGTGTCCCAGGTCGAAGCTCCTTCGACCGCTGCAAGTGACGCCGTCCGCAGCCCAACACCAAACAGTTCCGAAAAGACCTCCTCGTCGCAACTCGCGGAAATCGAGAAGCGGCCCATGTCCAACACCTCCACACCATTAGTGCGAAGCCGTCGTGCCGCCTCGGTCGCCTCCGACTGCGAAATGAGCAACTCGTCGAGTTCGTCAATCGCAGGCAGAAGCCCCGCCTCAAAACCCGATCGCCGCGCTCCAGTTGCTCTCAACGTGACTTCGAAATTGATAGACATTGATCGATCCTCCTGTGCGCTACCTCGCTCGCTTGCTCGTCCATCTGTCAGCCCTGCGGAGCACCAATCGGTGCCCCCGACCGGGCCTCCTGATCGACGTCCTGAACAAGTAGCAGCGCACGCGCCACGCCCGCATGGCTAGAAAGAACCACATCGCGCAAATTTCATCTCAGAGCAGCAACAGCTTTGAGCAGTTCTGCGCAGCATTCCCAACGTCTGACGCCGCCCCAGGCTCGTGCAGACGACAAGCCACACCCCGGCTCTGACGCCTCCCGCTACCCCTCCGATACCCCCACCGGCATCTGCACCACCGCCAACA
>JABIST010000250.1 GCA_018700215.1 Dehalococcoidia bacterium
GAACACCGTGAAGTGGGCCGCCGAACATCGCTACCCCTACCTGATGCTCTCCACCCGCCTCGAACCCACCAAGCTCTCCTTCGACTACTACCGTGAGGTCGCCAAGGAGAACGGCTACGAGGCCGGCCCGGAGCACATCGGTTACCTCTTCAAGGTCCACGTCGAAGAGACCGAGGAGCTGGCTTACGAGGTTGGCAAGAAGTTCCTCGATGGCCCCGGCAACATCTTTCTCGAGGGCTCCCGAGGCACCGCTTCGCCCGTCCTCCAGAACCTGCCCGGCCTCACCGATCGCAAGAACCTCCTCCCCACTGGGCAGGTTGGTTTCGTCGCCGCCTCACGTGGACGAGATGTCGCACAGGTTGCCGCGGACAACCCCGAGTCGAAGGATGGCGCGCCCAAGGCAGCAGCACCTCCGATGCAGGCGGACTACGACACGCAGCTGGAGAACCTGACCATCATCGCTGGCACCCCGAAGACGGTCTTGCCGAAGATCCGACACGTCCTGGAGACCCTCCGCCCCGGCACCATCTTCTTCTGGGACGGCGATGGCGCTATGACCCACGAAGACTCCATGCGCTCACTCAAGCTCATGGGTACCGATGTCCTACCGGCGGTCAAGGAGATGGCCAAGGAACTCGACCTGCCCAGCTCGTTCGAGGTGGATACCCACACCGGCGAGCGCATCGAGCAGCTGCCCGCGGCGGTCGCATCTGGTGGTGGCGACTAGCAACCGTCGAGCAGTGCGTTACTTGCCGGGGACGAGCGTCTCGATGATGCCGTCCACGTAGAGGATCTCCGCGGCAGCGGAGAGCACGGGCAACAACTGAGCGGCCTCCACGCCATAACCGGCGCCGAGGCCGCTTGCGATCTCGCCGACCGTCAGCTTTCCGTCGATCAGCGGTACCGCCGCAGCGATGATCTCACTCACCGGCACCCCCGCCGGTCGATCCGTGGAGCGGATCACATGGCTGCGAACAAACTCCCGGCCTTCCAGGATTGGCTCAACCACCGTCTCAACCCCGGCAGCCAGCGTCGGCACCACATCGCCCATCGTTGAGTGCAGTCGCTCAACCGTCTCGCCTCGCTTCGCCCGCCGCGTCTCCGTGTCGCGCACAGCCGCCACGAATGCCTCCGGCGCCTCGCCTCGGTCCAGCACCACGCGCTCGTACCCCTGCGCTGGCTGACCCGCCACCGCACTGACGAAGGCCGCACGAGCGGTCAAATCCCCGGCGTCCGGCGTCAGCCGTCGCGCCTCCCAGAAGTACGAATCCGCCGTTCGATTACTCGAATAGAACAGCTTCGCCAGCTCGCGGAAGTGCTGGTACTGCTGCAGATACAGCCGCTCGTAGACCGGCCGCGCCTCAATCGCCAGTTCCTCGTCACGCAACAGGGTGGCGACATAAGCATCAGCCAGCACACCAGCGTTCATCGCCAGGTGCACGCCCGACGAGAACAGCGGATCGATGAAGCACGCCGCGTCGCCCGCCAGCAAGTAGCCATCCCCGATCAGCGAGCTGGCCGAGTAGGACCAATCCCGTACCGCCAGCGGCAGCCCCTCCAGCGTTGCATCGCCGACAAGGCGCTGGGTCTGCGGGGCTGCGGCGATGTACTCGTTCAGAAACGAGCTGAGGTCGCCTGCCTCAATTCGCTCCTGCGCGCGCTTCGAGTCGACGACCACACCCACGCTGGCGCGGCCATCATGCAGCGGGATCGTCCAGCACCATCCATCCGGGTGCGCTTCGACCAGGATATTGTTCTCATCTGGCTCCGGCAGCCGTTCCACGCCACTGAAGTAGCCGTACACCGCCAGATTGCGGAAGAAATCGTCCCACTCCCGCAGTCCCAGCGCGTTCGCCACCAACGCCTGCTGCCCGCTCGCGTCGATCACGATCGCCGCGCTCGCCTCGCCCGGCTTCCCCTCGGCATCGACGTAGGCGACACCGCTCACCCGCTCGCCGTCGCGCAGCACCTCGGTCACCCGCTGCCGCTGCCGAACATCGACGCCTGAAGCCGCTGCGTTGTCCAGCAGGATCTGATCGAATGTCGCGCGCACCACCTGGTAAGCGTGCGGATACTGCCGATTCGTCTCCTGGAAGTACCAGCTCCACGGCTCCGGGGAACTCCCCCACACCATCGTCGCGCCGTACTTCTTCAGGAAGCC
>JABIST010000078.1 GCA_018700215.1 Dehalococcoidia bacterium
GCGGGTTCCTATTCTCGATCGGCTGCATCCAGGCGCTGCGCTGCCACACGAACGAATGCCCCACGGGCGTCGCAACGCAGAACCGCTGGCGCCAGCGCGGCCTCGTCCCATTGCACAAGGGCGAACGTGTCGCCAACTACGCGCGTGCCGTGCAGGAAGACCTGATGATCGTGACTCGCGCGATTGGGCTCAGCTCACCGGGCGAACTCAATCGCGACCACGTCGATGTGATCACAGACATCGGTGGTCGGATGCCGGCGAGCCGTCTGTACCCGTACCCGCCGGGAGCGATGATCACGGCAATCGAAGCTGGCGCGTTCCGTGAAGCCAGCGGTCCGGGCGCCGTCGCCGGGTAGTCGCCTAGCTGGCGCCGGCCAGCAAGGAGCGCTCAGTCGTCTCGTGGTTCAACAGCCAGGCTTTGCGGTCGAGGCCGCCGCCGTAGCCGGTGAGCGTGCCATTGCTGCCGATCACTCGATGGCAGGGCACGACAATCGAAATCGGATTGCGACCGTTCGCGGCGCCCACGGCGCGGGAGGCGGTTGGCTTGCCGATCGATTCCGCGATCGCGCCGTAGCTGGTGGTGACGCCGGGGGGGATTGAACGGAGCGCCTGCCAGACGCTGAGCTGGAACTCGGTTCCCTTTGGGGCGAGCGGTAGATCGAACTCGTGGCGCGTGCCGGCGAAGTACTCGCGGAGCTGACGGACTGGCTCCTCGATCGCCGCGCCACCCCTCGATGCGGGCTCACCGGCAGCAATTTCTAGCTCGGCGATCAGGCCACCCTCGGAGTCGCGCTGGTCGAGGAACTTGATCAGGTGGAGGCCTTCATCGGACGCTCCCACGAACAATCGATCAACCGGTGTATCAATCACCTCGTACGTCGCCATCTGCGTACTCCAGTCTCGGGGGAGATTGGGACATCGTACGCGAGTGGCAGTGTCCGCGAGCGAACGTTGACAGCGAGGTTCACTGGGCCGATGCTCGCGCCGGTGTCCGGCCAGAGTTGCTGAGGCTTGGCGGCGGGATCCTCCAGGAAACAACGCGCAGCAGAATGCGAAGGGACCCACCCAGTGCGAACGAACAAGGTGCTCGAGACGTGGCGAAACGGTGGTCAGACGATCGGCGGGTGGATCTCCGCGGATTCGTCGTACACGACCGAGATCATGGGGCACATCGGCTTCGACTGGCTCGTCGTGGACCAGCAGCACGGGGCGAGCGACAGCTCGCAGATGATTGGGCTGCTGCAGGCAATTTCGCTGTCAGACACGGTGCCGTTCGTGCGGGTGCGGTGGAACGATCCGGCAATGATCATGCGCGCGCTGGATGCGGGTGCGTACGGGATCATCGTGCCACTGGTGAACAACAAGGAAGAGGCGGAGCGCGCGGTCTGGGCATGCCGCTACCCACCGGTGGGCGGACGCTCCTCCGGCCCGTTCCGCGCGGCGATGTACGGCGGGGCGAACTACGGCGCGGAAGCGAACGACAACATCGCCGTGGTGGTGATGATCGAAACGGCCGAGGCGCTCGACAACCTCGATGAGATTCTCTCGGTCGACGGTGTCGACGCCGCGTACATCGGACCCTCGGACCTGGCATACGCGATCGACATCACACCGACCGGCGACAACCACGACCCGAAGCACGTGGAGACGGTCCACAAGATCTTCGATGCCTGCAAGCGGCACGGCGTTGTTGCGGGAGCGCACACCGGTAGCTTGGAGTTCACCAAGAAGTGGCTGGAGCACGGGTTCCAGATGGTGATGCTGGGCGCCGACACCGGCTTCATGCGGGCGCGTGCGTCCGAGGAGTTGGCTGCCGCCCGAGAGAGCATTTCCTAAGGCATCGCGTTCGACGCCGAATCAACGACCGAGGACACAAGGAGTTCCCCATGCCCGTCATCCAGGCCGATCCGCTGCGTGTGTGGGTCGCACAGGTCTTCGCCGCCTCCGGTGCTTCCGATCAGGAGGCGGGCGACATCGCCACGCACCTCGTGGAGGCCAACCTGATGGGGCACGACTCGCACGGGGTGGTGCGGACGCTGACCTACATGAACCAGGTGGAGAACGGGACGATCAAGCCATCCGGTGCGATCGAGGTCATCCACGAGCACGGCGCCGCGATCGTGATCGATGGGAACTGGAACTTCGGTCAGGTGATCGCGAAGCAGGCGATGAGCATGGCGATCGAGCGCGCTCGGGAACATGGGATGAGCGCGGTGGTGTGCCGGCAGACGGGGCACATCGGACGTGTCGGCGCCTACGCGCA
>JABIST010000048.1 GCA_018700215.1 Dehalococcoidia bacterium
AAACACCGGACGCATCGCACTCGGAGGCGTCCCTTCCTTGCCTTTGCTTACTCCGCCGCGTGACTTTTATGAGCGCCGCGATATGCTCCTGCCCTGTGGTGGCAGCGCTCGCGGCTTCTGCAGCAAGTGCGATTACGAACAAAGAGGCTGCCGCGGCTGTCGCAGTGCTGCTCCTCGAAGTCCCCCGCCTGGCGCAGGTACTTCTTCATCGAGCCGTGCTCCGCCTCCAGCTCTACCATCCGCGCCGCGTTGCTCACAATCGCGTTCAGCTTGCGACGGTTCCGAATCACCCGCGTGTCCTGCGCCAGCGCATCGATCTCCGGCTCGTCCATCGAGGCCACCCGCACCACATCGAAGTCGTGGAACGCCTCGCGGATGCCGTCCCACTTGTTCTCCACCACGCGCCAGGCCATCCCGCTCTTGAACACCGCCTGACTCATCACCGCCAGATAGTCCGATGTCCCCTTCGGCTTAATCCGCGTCGGCGGTCGCATCTCGTCCTCGCTCGGCATCGCACTCCCCCTTCCTCGGCTCGCTCCATCGACCTCCCCGACACCTCCGATACCTGCGCGGTGCTACTGCACCGCGCGTCGTCCCGACACCTCCGCCAGCCGCCGCTCCAGGTAGCGACGCTCCACCGGCTGCTCGCACGTCGCGAGGGCTCGACGATACGCCGTCGCCGCCTCCTCCGATCGACCCGTCCGACGCAGCAAGTCCGCTCGAGCTGAGTCCAGCAGGTAGTACCCCTCGAGGTCCGCCTGCTCCGCCAGCTCATCGAGCAACGCCAGCCCCTCGTCGATTCCAACCGCCATCGCCACGGCCACCGCACGATTCAGCGCCACAACCGGCGTCGGCTGCAGCCGTAACAGCTCGTTGTAGAGCGATGCAATGTCACTCCAGTCGGTCTGCTCGGGCGCCTCGGCCTCGGCATGCACCGCCGCAATCGCCGCCTGGAGCTGGTACGAACCCGGTCGCCGCATCCGAGCCGCCTGCTGAATCAGCGTGATCCCCTCCGCTATCTGCTCCTGGTCCCAGCGCGACCGGTCCTGCTCCTCGAGCGTCACGAGGTCGCCCTCGGGCCCCGTCCGCGCGCCCCGCCGCGAATCATGCAGCAGCATCAGCGCCAACAGCCCCAGCGCCTCCGGTTCGCCCGGCATCAGCTCCGCGATCAGCCGCCCGAGGCGAATCGCCTCCGCGCACAGATCACCCCGCACCAGCGAGTCTCCCGAGGTCGCGATGTAGCCCTCGTTGAAGACGAGGTAGACGACCGCCAGCACCGCGCTCAGTCGCTCCGGTAGCCGCTCCGCCAGCGGCACCTCGTACGGAATGCCCGCGTCGCGGATCTTCCGCTTCGCACGCACCAGCCGCTGCGCCATCGTCGACTGCTCAACGAGAAACGCCCGCGCAATCTCGTTGGTTTCGAGGCCCGCCACCGTTCGCAGCGTCAGCGCCACCTGCGCCTCCGGCGCCAGCGCCGGGTGACAGCACGTGAAGATCAGCCGCAGTCGGTCATCGACGAGCACGCCGGCTTCGCCATCGGAGGTCGACGTCACCTCATCCTCCGAGAGCTGCTGTTCGAGCACGGCGAGGCGTTGCAGCGCATCGCGTTTGCGCTGCAACGTCTGATCTCGCCTCAGCCGGTCGATCGCCTTGCGGCGGCCCGTCGTCAGGATCCACGCCGCAGGCACGTTCGGTACGCCATCCGCTGGCCACCGCTCGAGGGCGGTCGCGAACGCGTCCTGCAGCGAATCCTCGGCAAGCTGAAAGTCGCCGCCGCAGGAGCGGATCAAGGTCGCGGTCAGCCGCCCGGCGTCCTCGCGGTACACCAGCTCAATCGCGGCTTCGGTCGCCGCGCGTCCACTCGCCTCAGTCGTTCGCTCGGCCAGCGCCGCCCCCATGTCGAGCTGCGCGACGCTACTGGCCTGGAATCTCCATCAGCGGTCGCACCTCCGTCGAACCGTACGCCGACGATGGAATCTGCGCAGCCAGCGCCAGCGCTGCGTCGAGGTCAGGACACTCGAGGACGTAGTAGCCCCCAAGTACTTCCTTCGTCTCCGCGAACGGACCGTCCGTCGTCAGCGTCTGGCCATCGCGCACCCGCACCGTCGTCGCCGTCGAAACGCCCTGCAACGGCTCGCCCGTCGGGTTCGCCCCCTGCGACTCCGCGATCTCGTTGAACGCCAACCACGGTGCCATGTCCGGCTCCTCGGGCGTCGCCTCAACCTCTTCCTTCGGCATGTACAGCAGTGCCATGTATCGCATCTCGGTCACCTCACCTCTGCTTGCGGGCCGCCCTCTGCCGCCCGTTCATCTAGATGACGAACGAACCGCTCCGAGATCGACACCCTCGTCGAAAACCGCTCGAACATGTACCCGAGCCGCCTCTGCGGTAGCGTAATCCCATGCAGCCATCCGAACGCACCCTCGACCTGCTTCGCCAACTCGTCGCCCTCGATACCACCAGCCGCAATTCCAACCTCCCCGCGATCGAGTTCATCGAGGCGTACCTCGCCGAACTCGGGATCGAGTCCCGCCGCGTCTGGTACGAGGCCGACAACAAGGCCAACCTCTACGCCACCATCGGCCCCTCCGACGTGAGCGGCATCGCCGTCTCCGCCCACACCGATGTCGTTCCCGTCGACAACCAGGACTGGGCCACCGACCCGTGGACCATCACCGAGCAAGACGGCCGCCTCTACGGTCGTGGCACCGCCGATATGAAAGGCTTCCTCGCCGTCGTCCTCGCCGCACTGCCCGACTTCGTCGATGCAGACCTCGAGGCCCCACTCCACCTCGTCTGCTCCCCTGACGAAGAAGTCGGCTGCGTCGGCATTCTCCCCCTGCTAGACGAACTGAAGGACGACCCCGCCCGCCCCCGCTTCGCCATCGTCGGCGAGCCCAGCTCGATGCAGGTCGTCCTCGCCCACAAAGGCCACTACGCCTACCGCTGCCACGTCCGAGGAGTCGAGGCGCACTCCTCGATGGCCCCGCTCGCCGTCAACGCCGTCGAGTACGGCGCACGCATCGTCACCCGCATCTCCGAGATCGCCCGACGCAAGGCCGACAGCGGCCCGTTCGACGAACGCTACCCCGTCGCCCACACCACGCTGCACAACGGCGTCTTCGAGGGCGGCACCGCCTTCAACATCGTCCCCCGCCACGCCCACTTCGACTTCGAAATCCGCACCGTCGCCGGCGACAACCACGAAGACCTCTTCGGCGAAATCGAGCGCTACGCCCTCGACGAACTGCTCCCCGAGATGCAGACCGTCTACCCCGACTCGTCGATCGAGTTCGAGGTGCTCTCCGCCACCCGCGGACTCGACACCGCCTCGGACGACCCGATCGTCGCCGAGACACTCGAAATGACGCGCGACATCGGCCCCCGCGAGACCGGACAGGTCTCCTACGCCACTGAAGCCGGCCTCTTCCAGGCCGTCGGCATCCCCGCCGTCGTCTGCGGCCCCGGCTCCATCGAGCAGGCCCACGGCCCCAACGAGTACGTCGACCTGGACCAGCTCGCCCGCGCAGAACAGCTCATGCAGCGCTTGCTGGAGCACCTGAGCCACTGACCCTTCGAAACCGACCTCGTTCGCTTACATATTTGTGAGCAACCCGGACTACCATACTGCTCTCATATTTGTCAGCATACGAACGTGGAGATCAGGTTCTGGCGGAGCGCGCGAGGCAACGTTCCAGTCGCCGCCTATTTCGAGCGGCTGGAGTCGAGCGGAGACCGGCGCGGCGTCGCCGCCTACCGTTTCCCCTTGAGTTGCTCGCCGAGGTCGGGCCGCCCCTCGGGAGACCGCGTGATCGCGTAATCGACCGCGCTACGAGCACCTACGAACTGCGCCCGGGGGCTCATCGCGTTGCCTACGTCTGGCGCGGCGAAACGGTCTGGTTGCTCCATGCGTGGCGCAAACAGTCCCGAAAGCTTGACGACCGTGCACTCAAGACCGCTCTGAGACGGGTGAAGGAGTTAGACCGTGGCTAAGAAGAAGGCACACGATGGCGGCGACGCTCTCGCCCACATTCGGGAACTGCACGAGCAGAACCCCGAACTCCAGGCCGAGTACGAGCGCCTCCGTCCCCGATACGAAATCGTGAAGCAGCTGATCCTCGCGCGGCGAAAGGAAAAGCTCTCACAGCGCGATCTCGCCGCCCAACTCGGTGTGTCGCCCTCGGCCATCGGCAGGATCGAGTCCGCGGAGCACAGCCCCCGTCTCGAAACTGTCGTCGACATCGCTGACGCGCTCGGCTACCGCCTCGACGTCAAGCTCATCCGCAAGAAGTCGACACCCACGAAGTCCTAACTGCTCGATTCCGGCTCCATCGTCCAGACCCTCGGCGCCAACGAGTACGTCGACCTCGACCAGCTCGCCCGCGCCGAACAGCTCATGCAGCGCCTACTCGAAAGCCTCAGTCGCTAAGCCTGCGCCGGTTCTGTCGCGAACACCGCGTCGTACGCCGCAACCGCCCGAGGTCCGACCAACTCCGCCATCCCGCGGTACGCCTCGCGTCGGTATCCCCAGCCCCGATCACTGCGCTCCACCTGCTCCAGCCAATCGAACAGATGCACCTCGGACAGATCGGTGAGCTGCTCCCGAGTCAAGGGAATCGCCGGCCCGCCCTCGCGGTCGCGAATCTCGAGGTCGCCCTCGCCAGCCAACGCCCGCACCACCGTTGCGTCGAGCGTCTCTCGATCCATCACGCAGTTGCAGTACGCGATCAGCTCCGACCGCTCGCCGATCAGCTCGCGCATCTGGTCCCGCTCCGAGAGTGGCAACGAGAAATCCTGGAAGCCTTGCGTCCCGTAGATCGAATGAAACAGCCCCGCCCCACTCACCGCCGGCTCCGCGCCCGCCTCCTCAAGCACCCGCTGCACCGCTTGCAGATGGTGGAGGAAGTCGCCACCGGTGTGCGCCACCTCCTCGGTCCCCAGTCCGACGAGGAACTCGTATAGCTCCTCGTTCGTCCGCCCCTCGACCGCTGCATCGCTCATCGGTCGCCTCCCTCGCCTCGGTTGCCGCGCAGCCTAACCCAGACACACGCACACCGTTCACCAGCAGGCAGTCCCACGCTGCCTCTGGCGCTATGCTCTCCCCTCGACACCCCGCCCTCCCAAGCAAGGAGCACCCACCGATGCGACTCGTCAGCTACACCCTCCGCGGCGTCACCCGCGCCGGCGTCCTCCGCGACAACGACGACATCGTCGATTCGAACCGCGCCCTCGCCGCCCGCCTCGGCCAGGACGGCGCCACCAACCCCGCGCTCGCCGCGGACGGCCTCGTCCCCTCCAACATGCTCGACCTGCTCGCCTTTGGTGAGCCCGCGCGCGACGTGATCCGCGAGACGCTCACCTGGCTCGAGGGCTCCGGCACCGACCGCGAAGAGCTGATCGCCGCCGGCATCGTCACCTCGCTCGCCGAGGCTCAGCTCGCGGCGCCAATCCCGCGCCCCGGCAAGGTGATGGCGATCGGCATCAACTACCGCGCACACGCCTCCGAGATGGCGCGCGAACTACCAGCACACCCCACCGTCTTCACCAAGGTGTCGACCTCCATCGAGGGCGTCGGCCACCCGATCCACGCGCCGCGCGAGAGCCACATGCTCGACTGGGAAGGCGAGTTCTGCGTCGTCATCGGCCGCCGCGCCCGCCACATCCCCGCGGACCGAGCAATGGACTACGTCGCTGGCTACATGAACGGAAACGACGTCACCGTCCGCGACTGGCAAGAGCACACCCCCACCTGGATGATGGGCAAGAGCTGGGACACCCACGGCCCCACTGGCCCCTGGATCCTCACTCGCGACGAAGTACCAGACCACCACGCGCTCCACCTCAAGACCTACGTCAACGACCTCGAGAAGCAGTCCGCCCCACTCAGCGACCTGCTGTTCGATGTTCCAGCGCTGATCGAGTACCTCTCCACCGCGTTCACGCTGGAGCCCGGCGACGTGATCTTCACCGGCACCCCCGCCGGCGTGGGCAAGGCCCGCGATCCCCAGGAGTGGCTCGCCGATGGCGACACCGTCCGCGTCGAGATCACCGGCCTCGGCTCACTCGTGAACCCCGTCATCACCGAACCAGACCCGTCCTAGAGCGGCTCTGGAACGCCCGTCACAACGGCAGCCCTCACGGCGTGCTCACGTAGGGTGACACCCACCAACACAACGTGAGGACCTCCATATGACCTGGCAAACCCTCGGCGCCACCCCACCCGACCAGCTCGCCCACACTCGCGAGCAGCTCCACTGCGTCGCTCAGGTGATCGCCAATGTGCCGCGCCTGCTCGTCCCCGCCACACCGGACTGGGGCCACTCCGCCTTCCACTGGGACGAAGCGCTCCAGGCCCTCGTCAGCGTCGAAGTACCCGCCAGCAGCCCGTTCCGCGTCGCCCTCCGCGTGGCGAACGCAACGGCGCTCATCCTCGACCAGGCCGGCACCGAGATCGCCTCACTCGCAACCGACGGCCTCACGATCGAGCAGCTCTTCGAGTGGCTGACCAGACACGCAACCTCGCAAGGAGCCACGCTCCCGAAGCCGCTCGATCAGGCCTCGGACACGCTGCCTCACCCCTGCGTCGCCAGACAGACGTTCGACCTCGCAAACCGCCCTGCCCTCGACGAACTTGCCCGCTACTACGACAACTCGAACGGCGCCCTCCAGGCGATCGGTGACGCGAACGAACACACCACGCCCGTCCGCACCTGGCCGCATCACATGGACATGGCGCTGCTGATCGAACTCGACCCCAATCCCGAACCGGGTGCTGACCCGGAAACGGCGCGCTCGGTCAGCTTCGGCATGCAGCCCGGCGACGCGTTCTCCGCCGAGCCCTACTTCTACAGCAGCCCCTGGCCCTACCCGTCGTCGCCGGAGTGGCCCGCGCTCGCAGGCGGTGGCACCTGGAATACCGAGGGCTTCACCGCTGCAATCCTCGGCGCCTCCGCACTGATTGCCGCTGGCGATGCCGCCG
>JABIST010000038.1 GCA_018700215.1 Dehalococcoidia bacterium
ATTCTGGCAGCGGAGTATTCGAGTGGCTGCGGCGGCTCGTGTGCTTACAAAGTGGGCGCCTTCGGTTGGAGCCGAAGAGGCCTACCTCTGTGGACTGTTGAGCCGTCTGGGGATTCTGGCGCTGTCCTCGGTGTTGGGTGCTCGCTACCAAGAGGTGTTTGATTCGGCCGAAGGCGGATATCGTGCGCTCGTCTGGGCGGAGCAGTCGGCGCTGGGGATCAACCATGCGGTGATCGGAGAGCAGCTCGCCGACCACTGGAGCCTCCCGCCGGGAGTCAGCGCGTCGATCCGATACCTATCGGAGCCGGATGCTGCTGCCGAAGGGCAGCGGGACATGGTTCGAGTGATCGCCACGGCTGACAGCGTGGCTGACCTGTTCGGGGAGGCGCCTGCGGCGGCGCTGCAACGCTACCGCCGACAATGCGATGAGTGGTTCTCGATGACGGAAGTAGAGACCGAACTGGCGGTTGGTGCGACAGACGAAACGGTGGATTCGATGTCGCGCTTGCTGGATGTTTCGACTGACGAGATTCCGTCCGCCGCCTCAATTCTCAGCCGGGCGAACGAGGCGCTGACGCGGATCAATCTGCAAGTTACGCAGGAGAGCGTTCGACTGGCGTCCGAGAACGTTGCGTTGGCGAATGACTCGTTGACCGACCCGTTGACTGGGCTTGCGAACCGGCGACACTTGGACCAGTTCCTGGGAGAGCAGAGCCGGATTGCCCAGCGGTATGCCGGATGGGTGGGGCTGTTGATGATCGACCTCGACCACTTCAAGGTGGTGAATGATACGCACGGACACCAGGTTGGTGACTTGGTGCTACAGGCAGTGGCTTCGTCGCTCCGCGGACTGATACGCGAGTCCGATCTGATCGCTCGATATGGCGGCGAGGAATTTGTAGTGGTGATGCCGGCGACCGATCTTGACGAGGCGTGCGTGGTAGCGGAACACGCGAGGATTGTGATTCGGGACGCCGAGGTGCTGTCAGCCGATGGCATCGCGATTTCGGTGACGGCAAGCGTTGGGGTGACGTCGTTGGATGGCAAGCTACTCGAGGAGCCAGATGCCGCGCTGGCTCGCGCGGACGCAGCCGTCTACGTGGCGAAGGATGGCGGTCGGGATCGGATTGAGACGCTTCCGCTGGACGAGGCAGCGTAGGCGCCGACTCGTCGCTGATGGGTGTGCGTCGCCCACTCTGCTTATACTTCGCGCCATGGCACTACGACCCTTTCGCATCGAATTTACTGAACGCGCGATCGCTGATCTGCATCGGCGGATTGACGCCACCCGGTTCCCCGAGGTCTCGATTGATGAGGGCTGGCAGGCGGGGACGAATGATGGTGTGCTGCGGGAGCTGGTCCGCTACTGGCGGCAGGATTACGACTGGTCCGCCCAGCAGGAGCGGCTGAACCAGCTGACGCATGTGCGAGGTCCGATTGATGGCGAGGAGCTGCACGCGCTGCTCTATACGGGACCGGGCTCTGAGCCGCGGATTCCGTTGCTGTTGATCCATGGCTGGCCGGGTTCGTTCGTTGAGTTCCTTGAGGCGGCGCCGTTGTTGGCGGCGGGTGTTGATGGCGGACCGGGATTTGACCTGGTGGTGCCGTCGTTGCCGGGCTTCGGATTTTCGGAGGCGCCTCGGGCGGTGGGGATGCACCCGGGAGCGATTGCGGAGCGGCTGCACGGGCTGATGCAGGAGCTGGGCTACGAGCGCTACGGCGTGCAGGGCGGCGACTGGGGCGCGATCATTGGGACTGCGTTGGCCGGGGCGCACCCGGAGGCGGTGCAGGCGCTGCACGTGAACTTTGCGTTGGGCGGGCCGCCACCGGCGGACGGTGAGATGAGCGCAGAGGAGCGGGCATACCGCGTGGAGCAGGAGCGCTTCCAGGCGACGGAGACGGGCTACAGCCGGATTCAGGGGACGCGTCCCCAGACGTTGGCTTACGCGCAGCAAGATTCACCGGTGGGGTTGCTGGCGTGGATCCTGGAGAAGTTCTGGGTCTGGTCTGATCACGGCGACGATCTGTGGGAGACGCTGGACCGTGACGCAGTGCTGACCAATGTGATGATGTACTGGCTGACGGGGACCGTGTTGTCCGCCGCGCGGATCTACTACGAGATGTCACGGAGCGGCGGGGCGTTCCTGGCGGGCCGGGTGGAGGTGCCGACGGGCTACGCTCGATATCCGGGTGAGCCGTGGGCGGCACCGACGGAGGTGCTGGAGCGACGGTACAACCTCGCTCGAGTATCGGAGCCGGCGCGCGGGGGGCATTTTGCGGCGTTTGAGCAGCCGCAGATTTACGCGGCGGACGCTGCTTCGTTCTTCCGAGAACACGGAGCGGATTAGCGGCTGATTGCGCCCTGAATCACGGCGTTCGTACACTCGGGGTCGCGCCTTCGTAGCTCAGGGGA
>JABIST010000086.1 GCA_018700215.1 Dehalococcoidia bacterium
CTCCTCCGGTGTCCGGCCTCCGCTTCTGACCGGATCCCCATGCGGGGTCGTAGGGGACGTAGTCCCCTACAGGAAGAAGGGTGGGCGGGCGGGATCATCATTACTTTCATCGCCAACGCCGAAGGCAAGCCACTCTCACCACCAAAACCTCGCTGCACCACCGATATCGTTCCTGCCACCCAGAAAGAAAGAGACCCCGCAGGGGGCCTCACTGGAACCAGCCGGCCATCGAGATCACCCCATCGACGCCTCCCCGACAACGCCAAAGGCGCGCCTCACTACGACTCGAAACCCCCGAGGTCACCCCAGCCGCTTCGCAATCAGCCGCGAAGCGCCTTCCAAGCCTCTACGAATCTAGCGCAGCCTTAATCGTCTCAGCCGCACTATTCGGATCCGTCCGACCCTTCATCTCGCGCATCACCTGTCCCACCAGGAACTTGATCGCGTTCTCCTTCCCGCCGCGGTAATCCTCCACCGCCTTCGGGTTCGCCTCAATCACCCCGCGCACCACCTCATCGATCGCGCCCGAATCCGTCACCTGCTTCAGCCCGCGCTCCTCCACAATCGCCTCCGGCAGCGCGCCACTTTCGAACGCAAACACCAGCACATCCTTCGCAGTGCTCGCCGTGATCGTCTTCGCCTCCACCAGCGTCACAATCTGTGCCACGTGCTCCGGCGTAATCCCCGTATCCGCTAGCTCCGCGTCCGCCCGCCCCACATCGTTGATCCGCCCCGCGACATCTCCGATGAACCAGTGCGCCACGCTTCGCCCGAGTCCCGGATCGCCCGCAAGCGTCACCGCTGACTCGAAGTCCTCCGCACCCTGCTTCGAATCCACCAACAACAGCGCCTCGTCCAAGGTCACCCCATACTCGCTCTCAAACCGCGCCGCCCGCGCTGCCGGTAGCTCCGGCAACTGCGCCCGCAGCTCCTCCACCATCTCCGCGGCAATTACCAGCGGCGGCAAGTCCGGCTCCGGGAAGTAGCGATAGTCGTTCGCCTCCTCCTTGCTCCGTTGCGACACCGTCTCGTTCGTCGCGTCCACCCACCCGCGCGTCTCCTGCTCAATCCGCTCGCCCGCGTCCAGCAGCACCGTCTGCCGCTCAATCTCGAACTCGATCGCCCGCTGCACGGAGCGGAACGAGTTCATGTTCTTCACCTCAACCTTCGCGCCCAGCTCCTCAACCCCTCGCACCCGCAGCGACACATTCGCGTCGCACCGGAACGAACCTTTCTCCATATCCGCGTCCGAAACCCCCGTGTACCGGAAAATCCGACGCAACGACCGCAGGAACGCCCCCGCCTCCTCCGCCGACCGAATGTCCGGCCGCGACACCAACTCCATCAGCGGCACCCCCGCGCGGTTGAAGTCGATCAGCGAATACACCTCCGCCCCATCGTCCCGATGCAGCAGCCGCCCCGTGTCCTCCTCCAGGTGAATCCGCTCCAGCCGCACGAACCGTGTCCCCTCGGACGTCTCCACCTCAAGCCCACCATCAACGCAGAACGGCATATCGAACTGCGTGATCTGGTACCCCTTCGGCAGGTCGGGATACGGATAATTCTTCCGATCGAACTTCGCGTGCTCCGGAATCGTGCACCCCAGCGCCAGCCCCGCCAGGATCGTGAAGCTCACCGCCTGCTCATTGATCACCGGCAACGTCCCCGGCAACCCCAGCGACACCGGATCGATCACCGTATTCGGCTCCTGATCGAAGTACTCCCGAGGACAATCCGAAAACATCTTCGACCGCGTCCGCAGCTGGCAATGCACCTCCAGCCCAATCACCGCCTCGTAATCAGCCTTCGTGCCAGTACTCGTCGTCACGCTTGCCCTCGCTCCCGAACCCTCGATGCCCCCCAGTCTACCGACCACCCCTCCCCCGGTCCCTATCACGCGCTCACGCGTCCGACCGAAACGAGCCCTGCCGTCTCCGGAGTCTCCTATCCGCTAGCGCCCCGTGAATTCTGGATGGCGCTTCTCGCTCAGCGCCCGTCGCCCTTCCGCGTAGTCCTCGCTCGCGTAGCACTCCGCCTCCAGTGCATCGAGCCGCCCCCGATCGCGTTCCCGCTCCGGAAGCGGGCTGGCCTGCATGTTCGCCTTCAACTGCCGCACAGCCAGCGGAGCATTCGATGCAATCTCCGCCGCCAGCTCGCGCACCACGTCCTCAATCTCGTCCAGCGGCACCACCCGGTTCACCAACCCGCACGCCAGCGCCTCGTCCGCCTTCATTCGGCGACCCGTCAGCAGCAGGTCGGCCGCGTGTGTCGGGCCAATCACCCGCATCAGCTCATCCGTGTTCTCGAAGCTGAGCCCCAGGCCGATCTTCGCCGCGGGGATACCGAACTCCGCGTTCTCCGCCGCAATCCGCAGATCCGCGCGCAGTGCCGCCTCAAGCCCACCCCCCAGCGCGAACCCTCGAACCAACGCAATCAGTGGCTTGCTCAGCGCGTGCAGCGAATCCCACATCCGCTCCGTCACCTCGTCGTAGACCCGGATCGCCTCCGGCGTGGAACGCAGCTCGCCAAACTCGGTCACATCCGCCCCCGAGACGAACGCTCGCTCCCCACTCCCCATCATCACCACCACACGAACCTCATCGTCCGCGTCGAACTGCTCAATGATTCCCGGAATCGCCTGCTTCATCGCGAAGTTCACCGCGTTCAGCCGCTCCGGATTGTTGAACACCATCCACCCCACACCGTCTTCTACGGTGGCGCGCAACCGATCGGTGTCCAGTGAGATCTGACGAACGGTCATCGTTGGCCTCGCGTTCCATGGCCCCCGGTCGGAAGCCGCTTCCTGGCTGCGCTCATCCTACCGTCGCCCAGCGCAGGCCCTCGTCCAACGAGGTACGCTGACCCATCACCAGCGAGAGGAACCTTCGCATGCCAGCCGACCTCCAACACCACCAGCTCGAAGGCGTCAACGGACTCTCCATGCACGTCGCCGAACAAGGCGACGGACCCGCCATCGTCCTCTCTCACGGCTTCCCCGAACTCTGGTACTCCTGGCGACACCAGATCCCCGCACTCGCCGAAGCCGGCTTCCGAGTCCTCGCCCCCGATCAGCGCGGCTACGGCGACACCACCGCACCCCACGCCATCGACGCCTACTCCCAGCGTGATTTCTGTGAAGACCTCGTCGCACTGCTGGACGCTCGAGACATCGAACAGGCCATCTTCATCGGACACGACTGGGGCGGCGCCGTCGTCTGGAACATGGCCCTCCACTTCCCCGAACGCGTCCGTGCCGTCGCCGGCGTCAACACACCCTTCCGAGGCCAGCCCCCGCTCCCCATGCTCGAAGCCCTCGACTCCAACCCCGGCATGTTCGACTACCAGTTCTACTTCCAGGACCCCGGCGTCGCCGAAGCCGAACTCGAAGCCGACGTCGAGCGCTCCTTTCGCCTCATCTTCCGCAGCAGCGACCCCGCCGACGCATTCGACGTGCTCGCAGGCTTCGACACCGTCCGCGAACGCGGCGGCGTCTTCGCTGGCTACCCGCCGGACGCCCCGCGTAGCGTCATGCTCTCCCAGGAAGAACTCGATGTCTTCGTCGAAACCTTCAAACGCACCGGCTTTCGGGGCGGCCTCAACTGGTACCGCAACAGCCGCGCAAGCTGGGACTGGGGCGAAGCAACCAAAGGCCACACCATCGATTGCCCCGCACTCATGGTCACCGCGGAGAACGACCCCGTGCTCACCCCGGCCATGACCCAGGGAATGGAAGCCGTCGTCCCCAACCTCAGCCGCGGCCATATCGAACACTGTGCCCACTGGACCCAGCAAGAACGTCCCCAGGAGCTAAATCGCATCCTCCTCGATTGGCTCGCCGCACTCCCCGACTAACGCTCACCCTCCCATGTCCCCACAACGAAAAACGGCGCACCCCCCGAAGGAAGCACGCCGTCCACTGCACCCTGTCCAACAGGCGCGAAGCGCAACCAACCCCGGAACGGGGCTAGGAGCCGCCGATGTCCTGGCCAACCCCCACGGCGTACCCGTCCGGGTCCTTCATCTCAAACTCAAGCATCCCGTACGGCTGCTCCACCAGCTCCTGGCTGATCTTCGCACCCTTGCGCTTCGCCGAGCTGTACAGCTTCTTGATGTCCTGATCGACGCGGTAATAGATGCTCACCACCCGCTGCGCCTTCCGAGCAGAAATCGCCGCCGCCACAGGCTTCGGTGCCGGCTTCCCCTTCATCATGTCGCCGCCGTCGCTGATCATCACCCCAACCCCGGCATCATTCGTCAGCCGCACAAACGTCGGCGACTTCTTGTCCGGCATCGCCATCTCAACCTTCAAGCCCAGCATCCGCGTGTACCACTCCGCCGCTCGCGCAACGTCCTTCACTCGAATGTGCGGATCAGCATGCTGAATCGTCGCTGCCATCTGGCGCTCCTTCACAATCATCATCCCGTTGATATCACTTGATGTATCGACCGTAGCACCCACCCCCCTTGGCCCCCACACCCATACGTAATCCCCACGCCTCCGACCACCGCCCCCCGACCTCACCACCCCAGACCTCCCGAGCCGCCACGAGCTTCCGAGCCACCCCAGCCCGCTCCGCTACCCGCCGCGAAGCGTCCTTACTCCCCCTCACCCACCGCCGAGTACAATCCCCACCTCATGACCACCTCACCCAACCCCTCCGGACGCGGCGGCAAGCGCGGCACCCCCACACCCCCCGGCGTCCAGCCCGACATGTTCACCTCCCCCGACGACGCCCCCAAACTCCCCGTCGGTGCCCCCCTCGCCGCACGCATGCGACCCCGCAACCTCGACGAATTCGTCGGCCAACTCGAAGTCGTCGGCCCCACCTCACCCCTCCGACGCATGATCGACGCAGACGACCTCACCTCAATCATCCTCTGGGGCCCACCTGGCGCCGGTAAAACCACCCTCGCCTCCATCGTCGCCCACCACACCAAGCGCTACTTCGCCGAACTCTCCGCCGTCTCCTCAGGCGTCGCCGAAGTCCGCAAACTCATCGAAGAAGCCCGCGACCGCGAACGCATCTCCGGCCGACGCACCATCCTCTTCATCGACGAACTCCACCGCTTCAACCGCGCCCAGCAAGACGCCCTCCTCCCCCACGTCGAAGCCGGCACCGTCACCCTCATCGGCGCCACCACCGAGAACCCCTCCTTCTACGTCGTCGCCCCACTCCTCTCCCGCTGCCGCACCTTCCGACTAGAACTCCTCCAACCCGAAGACCTCATCACCATCGTCGACCACGCCCTCCAAGACACCGACCGCGGCCTCGGCGGCCACCACATCGACCTCGAGCCCGACGCCCGACACGCCATCCCCGCCCTCGCCGCCGGCGACGCACGCACCGCCCTCAACCTCGTCGAAATGGCCGCCCGCATCACCCCACCCGAAGACCCAACCCCCGATGGCGCCGCACCCAATTCTGCGAGGCGCATCGTCACCCGCACCATCCTCGAAAGCGTCGCCCAACACCCCACCATGCTCTACGACCGCATGGGCGACGCCCACTACGACACCATCTCCGCCTTCATCAAAACCGTCCGCGACTCAGACCCAGACGGCGCCCTCTACTGGCTCGCCCGCATGCTCGAAGCCGGCGAAGACCCCCTCTTCGTCGCCCGCCGCCTCGTCATCCTCGCCGCCGAAGACATCGGCCTCGCAGACCCCCACGCCCTCACCCTCGCCGTCTCCTGCCAGCAAGCCTCCCACTTCCTCGGCATGCCAGAAGCCCGCCTCCCCCTCGCCGAAACCACCATCTACCTCGCCCGTGCGCCCAAATCCAACTCCGCTTACGCCGCCTACAACCGAGCCCAGGCCGACGCCCAACAATCACGCAACGAAGCAGTCCCCATCCACCTCCGCAACGCCGCCACCGGCCTCATGAAAGACCTCGGCTACGGCCAGGGCTACCAGTACCCCCACGACAACGATTCCCACCTCGCCCCAGACCAACACCACCGCCCCCCCTCCGTCGAAGGCAACACCTACTACACCCCCGGCACCCTCGGCGCCGAACCACACCCTTCACCCGACCCGCC
>JABIST010000282.1 GCA_018700215.1 Dehalococcoidia bacterium
CCCCATCCGATCCAGCCAGCCGCTGATCATCGCTCCGCCGCCGTGCACCACAATCGGCCGGTGCCCCTCCTCGGCCAGCGCCACCACGTCCTCCAGCGACGTGTCCTCGGCGCCCAGCGTTGAGCCACCGATCTTCACCACCGTGATCCCACTGCTCATCTCACCCTCACGTCTCGTCGACCCTGTCGCGCAACGTACTCGCGTCCGCGTTCCTGACGCGTGTCACGTCGTGTAGTTCGCGTTCCTGACGTGTATCACGTCGTGTAGTCCGCATTGATATGAACGTACTCCGCCGTCAGATCGCAGCCCCAGGCCACCGCGCTCGCCTCGCCCAGTCCGAGGTCGACTCGTAACTGCACCTCGTCCTCCGCCATCGCCACCGACACCATCGCGAGGTCGACCGCAGTCGGCGTGCCCCGCTCGAGCACGCAGTGCGGCCCCACCCACACGCTCACCAGCGTCTGATCCACCCGCGCTCCGGAGCGCCCGATCGCCATCATCACTCGACCCCAGTTCGGGTCACGCCCTGTCACCATCGTCTTCACCAGCGGCGACGACACAATCGTCCGAGCTGCCAGCCGAGCATCCTCCAACTCCGCCGCCCCCTCGACCACCGCCTCAATCAGCGTCTCCGCCCCCTCGCCGTCGCGCGCCAGCTCCCGAGTCAGGTGCCGCGCCACCGCCTCGATCGCGGCCGCCAGCGCCCCCGCTGCCGGGTGCCCCCGCCCGATCTCGTCGCCACCCGCAGCGCCGTTCGCGAACACCAGCACCGTGTCGCTCGTCGATGTGTCCATATCGATGTCCAGCATGTTGAAGGTCCGGTCCGCAATCAGCCCCAGCGCCGCCTGCAGCCACGCGGGGTCGGCCGGCGCGTCCGTCGTCATGAACCCGAACATCGTCGCCATGTCCGGGTGAATCATCCCCGAACCCTTGGCGCACCCGCCCACGTGGTACGTCCGCCCCTCCACCTCGAAGCGAACCGCCGTCTCCTTCGTGCGTGTGTCCGTCGTGATCATCGCCCGTGCGAAGTCGCCACCACCCTCGGGTGTCACCTCCAGCGCCGCAATCCCCGCCTCTAGCATCGGCATCGGCAACAACCGCCCGATCACCCCCGTCGACCCAACCCACACCTTCGACGCGTCGATCCCGACGCGTGCGCCCGTCCACTCCGCCAGCGTCTCCGTGTCCCGCACACCCTGCTCGCCTGTCGCCGTGTTTGCATTCCCCGAGTTGACGAAGATCGCGCGCCCAGAGCGCCCGCTCGCCAGCAGCTCCCGATTTCGCGACACCGCTGGCCCCGTCACCTGGCTGCGCGTGAACACCCCCGCCACCGCACAATCGCGGTCCGCGAGCAACACGCCGAGGTCCAGTCGAGGCTCATCGCCGTACGTCTTCACGCCCGTGTACACGCCACCCGCGGAAAATCCAGCCGGCGTGGTCACGCCACCGTCATCAATCCACTGCAGATTGGGCTCATTGTCGTCCATCATTGGTGCTTCCATCGGCGCGGTCGACGAGCATCGCTCGCGCGGAACCGAGTCTAGTCGTGGCGTCTCGATGACAGTACAACGGCGCGGCCCGAGCGTCGCGAACCTACGCGACCGGCGTTGAGAGGGAGGTGCGAGGGAGATTTGCGTGAGATTGGGTGAGCAGCGCCTGAGATTTCCGATAACATACCGCATTGAACAACAAAACATTAATGCAGAAACTAAATATTCACCAGCTGTGTGGAGTCATTTGTTCACCATTCATTCCCAAAACGATCACTAAAACCTCCCATTCGAGCGAGATGTGCGAAACAGTCTCCCGTGAGACTTAATCACTTCGTTCCCGGGTCGAAAGTCCCGAGGGTGCTCCCGAACACTGCCTAATCGAACCTCACGCGAAGCTCCTACGGACGGCCCGCATGCGACCGTCACAGCAGCAACGAGGGGACTTACCAACGATGAATCTATTTCGATGGGTGCGCGGGAGCGTACGGCGTCAGATCACGGTCGCGTTCGTTGGGTTGGCGCTGGTCTTCCTCGTGAACGTCTTTTATGTGACCGACTTTCTCTCCTCCTCTCAGAATGACACGGCCATCGTGAACATCGCGGGACGACAGCGGATGTTGTCGCAGAACATGAGCAAGGCGGCCTTTGCGGTGGCCTCGGGCGACGAGGCCGCTCGGGAGTCCCTCACCGCTATCGCCGCGGAGTTCGACCAGAACCTCACCGACCTGCAAGCAGGCAATCCGCAGCGCGGAATCGCTCCGCCGCCCGCTAGCGTCGCCGCGCAGTTGGAGCAGGTTCGCGAGATCTGGGAGGCGTTCGAGGCTCAGGCCGTCATCGTCAGCGCCGCGCCGTACCACAACGATGTCTTCCACGATGCAGCCACCTACATCCTCGATCGCAACGTCGAGCTGTTGGTCGAGATGAACAAGGCGGTGGGATTGCTAGCGGAGCAAGAGTGGGCCACCCCACAAGCCATCAACATCGCCGGACGGCAGCGCATGCTCTCGCAGAAGATGAGCAAAGAGGCCTTCGCGATCGCCTCTGGTGACGACGCGTCGCGTGAGGCATTGACGGCAACAATCACGGAGTTCGACACCAGTCTGTCGGACCTGATCGATGGCAACGCTGGGCGAAATATCCCGGCCGCCAGTGGCGCCGTGGCCGCGCAGCTAGCAGTGGTCCAGGACCTGTGGGCGCCATTCCGCACCGCGGCCGAGGCTGTCGCGCTCGAACCGATTGGCAACCCCACGTTCGACAGCGCGCTCGCGTACATCGGCGCAAACAACATCGAACTGCTGACCAACTCGAACAAAGCAGTCGGTCTCTACACCGAGGCGTTCTCCGGCAGCATCGCCACGCTCAAGCGGGCGGTGCTGACCTTCGGCATCCTCGCTGGGCTCGTGGCGGTGGCCGCGTGGTGGTACGTCGGTCGGTTCGTCGGCAAGCCCCTCAGCCAGGCTCGCGATGCACTCGCCACGCTCGCAGAAGGTGACCTGTCAGCGACTCTCGATGTCTCATCGCACGACGAGGTCGGCCAGATGGCTCAGGCATACGGGCAGCTCCGTTCCTATCTCGACGAGATGGCCAGTACCGCCGAGTCGATCGCCGCTGGGGACCTGACGGCTCAGGTGCAGCCGCTATCCGAGCGGGATGTGTTCGGGAATGCGTTCGTAGAGATGCTGAATAAGTTGCGCGCCACCATCACCGAGGCGGTGTCGGCTGCCAACTCCGTCGCAGCGGCCAAGGATCAGCTCACCGAAATCGCGGAACAGGCCTCCATCGCCACACAGGAGGTGGCGCAATCCACCGCGCAGGTGGCCGAAGGTACGGCCACTCAGGCGCAGTCGGCGCAGGACGCCCGCAACACGGTCGAATCGCTCGCAGGCGTGATCCGCGACGTCGCCACCAACGCACGAACAGAGACAGACTCGATCGAGCAGGCGGATACCCTGTCTCGCGATGTCGCCGCTGCCGCGGCAGCCATGGCCGAGCAGACGCAGCGAGCTGCGGAGGGCTCCCAAAACGCCGCCCGTAATGCCGATGAGGGCGCCACACTCGTAACCAACACGGTCGATGGAATCGACCGCATCAAACTGTCTATCGACGCCGCGTCACGGGAGATCGCCGACCTCGGTGATCGCTCCGCTGAGATCGGCAAGATCGTCGCGGTCATCGAAGACATCGCCGCCCAGACGAATCTGCTCGCCCTGAACGCGGCCATCGAGGCAGCGCGTGCCGGAGAGCAGGGGCGAGGCTTCGCCGTCGTCGCCGACGAGGTCCGGCAGCTCGCCGAGCGCGTCGCCGGAGCGACCAAGGAGATCGCCGGCCTCATCGGGAGCGTCCAGGACGGCGTCAACGCATCCGTCAAGGCGATGGAGGAAGGCTCCGAAGAGATGGACTCGGGCACCAGGGCCGCCGCCGAGGCGCGCGAAGCACTCCAGCGCATCCAGCAGTCGGGGCGCGAAGTCGCCGAACAGCTCGATGGCATCGCGGCTGGCGTCCGGCAGCTCGAGCAGTCCGGGACGGACATGGCCGAGCGGATCTCGGAGGTCCGCGAGCTGACGGTACAGACGGCGGAGTCCGCCGGGACGATGGAGTCGAGCGCCTCGAGCGTGTCCGATGCGGTCGAGTCGATCGCGCGCGTCGCCGAAGGTAACAGCGCGGCTACGGAAGAAGTCTCCGCATCCGCACAGCAGATGTCCGCGCAAGTGGAAGAGGTGACCGCCTCCACGGTCGAACTCGGCCACCTCGCGGATATCCTTCATGACCGGCTTGCCGCCTTCCGCCTGGAGGGCAGCGAGCCGGTCGTCACTGGCGACGATCCCCAGGACGTCGATCAGGCAGAGGATCTCGCCGCCTGACTTGCATCGCTTCAAGCGGACCGGCCATCGGCGCGGTCGCCGGGCTGATTCATTGGCCGGCGCCGAGCAGTCCCCGTTCCGTCACCGACACGGCGCCGAGGTCCATCCGGGCTTCGGCGCTGCCGATCTTCGCGCCTGCACACAGCACACCGCCCGGTATAGTCGCATCACTCGATCGGCAGCACCGCGCCTCTAATCGACCGTTGCCAGCATCCGAGGAGGAGCCGGTGTCCGACTCCCAGCCCTCGCTCCGCCCCGCCACCCGCGACGACCTCCCCGCGATCAACGCCATCTACAACCACGAAATCGAGTTCGGCGTCGCCACCTGGGACTACGACCACTGGACCATCGAGGCACGCGAAGCCTGGTTCGACGCCCGCTCCCCCGAAGAGCCCGTCCTCGTCGTCGACCTGGACGGCCACGTCGCCGGCTTCGGCTACCTCTCCTGGTACCGATCCAAAATCGGCTACCGCTTCACCCGCGAAGACACCCTCTACCTCGTTCCCACCTACCAGCGCCGCGGCATCGGCGCCCGCCTCCTCGAAGCCCTCATCGAGCAGGCAAAATCAATTGGCATCCACACCCTCATCGCCCAGATCGAAACCAGTAACGAGGCCAGCATCGCCCTGCATGAGAATCTAGGCTTCGAACGCCTCGGCCTCGAGCGTCAGGTCGGCTACAAATTCGACCGCTGGCTCGACGCCCAGCCGATGCAGCTCCTCCTCCCCGGCGGCGGCCCCTCCGAGGGTTAGACGCAGTCCTGCACGATCGCCGCCGGATCAGCGATCCGCCCGCACCGCAGCCACCACCCATCGAGGCGTGAACCGCCTACGAGCCCGGAACGGGCAGCGGCGGCAACCCCACCCGAGGGCAGCGCTCCAGCAGCGGACACGCTTCGCACTTCGGCCCCCGCGCATGACACGTTCGACGCCCGTGCTGAATCAGATCCACGTGGAACGCGTACACCTCATCCGGCTCCAGCATCGCCTCCAGCACATCGTGCACCTTCACCGCCGCCATCTTCGGTGGCGCCAGCCCCAGCCGCTTCGCCACCCGCTCCACGTGCGTATCGACCGGTAGCGCGGGGCGTTCGAGGGCGAACAACAGCACACATGCCGCCGTCTTCGGTCCCACCCCTGGCAGCGATGTGAGCCACTGCTTCGCCTCATCCAGCGGCAACTCCGCGAGGAAGCTCAGATCCCAGTCCGGTTGCCGCTCCTTCACCTCCGCCAGCAGCGCCTGCATCCGCTTCGACTTCGTCGGCGCCAGCCCCCCTGGCCGGATCGCGTCCTCCACCTCCGAGGTCGGCGCAGCCAGCACCGCATCCCACGTGGGGAACCGCTCCACCAGCCGGTGCATCGCCTTCCCGGAGTTGTGATCGGACGTGTGCTGCGACAGCAGCGTCAGCACCAGCTCGAATACCGGCGCAATCGAGGCCTGCTGCGGCGTCCGCCCGTAGCGATCGCCAAGGATCGCAACCAGCTCGCGCGGCTCCCAGTACTCACTCTTCCGCACCCGCAATTTCGTCGTCATGCGCCCGATGGTAGCCGCGCCCGCCTGACACGCCACTCGACGCCGCTCGACGAATGTGACCGCGATCATTGCCGCCTATCCCGCCGCAATGCGACGATGAGCACTACCGCGCCTGCCGAAGCGAAAGGAGCTTGCGATGACTCGCGAAGACATCATCCGTCTCACCGACCTCGCCTCCTGCGCTGGTTGAGCGGGCAAGATGGGTCTCGAGACCCTGGCGCAGGTCCTGCGCCCCCTCCACCAGACATTCGATGCAGCCGATTACCCCGACCTGATCGTCGGTCTGGACTCGGCTGACGATGCAGCCGTCTACCGGGTGTCAGACGATCTCGCCCTGATTCAGACGCTCGATTTCTTCCCCCCCGTCGTCGACGACCCCTACACCTACGGCGCCATCGCCGCCGCCAACGCCATGTCCGATGTCTACGCGATGGGTGGCGAGGTCCGCTTCGCCCTCAACATCGCCGCCTTCCCCGAAGATCTCGACCCCGAGATCCTCGCCGAGATTTTCCGAGGCGGCGCGGAGAAAGTTCGCGAGGCGGGCGGCGTCATCGCCGGCGGCCACACCATCTTCGACGCCGAGCCGAAGTATGGCCTCTCGGTCACCGGAATGGTCCACCCGGACGCCGTCATCCGCACCGGCGGCGCGCTGCCTGGCGACGCCCTCCTCCTCACTAAACCCATCGGCACCGGCATCCTCCTCACCGCCGCCCAGCAGCACTACGAGGGCAGTGACGCCGGCTTCGAGGCCGCCGTCGCTTCCATGCTCAGCCTCAACCGCCACCCCTCCCACCTCGCCCGCGCCGCTGGCGTCCACGCCATGACCGATATCACCGGCTTCGCCCTCCTCGGCCACGCCTCCGAGGTCGCCGTCCACTCCAACACCCGCCTCGTCATCGAAGCCTCCGAGGTCCCCCTCCTCACCGACTCACACCGCTTCGCCGTCGCCGGCGCCATCACCGGTGGCGGCAACCGCAACCGCGAGCAGCTCGGCGACCGCGTCTCCCTCGCCGACGGCCTCGACGACGCACTGGTGCAGCTTCTCTTCGACCCCCAGACCTCCGGTGGTCTCCTCATCGCCCTCCCCGAAGCCGACGCCGAGCCCCTCCGCGCCGCCATCGAGGCGGAGACCGGTGGCTGCTGGCGCATCGGCTCCGTCGAGGACGGCCCGCCGCTCGTCGCCGTCCGATGATCCCCGCGCGCCTGCTCGCTCTCCTCACCGCGTCCGCGCTGCTGCTACTCGTCGCCTGTGGCGGCGGTGACTCCGATGGCGATACCTCCGAGGTCGATGTCCCCGCTCTCCTGCTCGCTTCCGCCGACCGCATGGAACAAGAACCCGCCTTCCACTTCGAACTCGAAATGGAGAACGGCCGCATCCAGATCGTCCGCGGCATCAACATCGAACGCGCCGAAGGCGATATCGCGGCCGCCGACCGCGTCTACTTCAAAGTCGAGGCCCGCGTCGGCCCGCTGCTCGCCGAACTTGAAATCATCGTCCTCCCGGACGAAGGCTGGATCACCAACCCCCTCACCGGCCGCTGGGAGCGCGAAGACATCGATGTGGCCCAGTTCTTCGACCCAACAGACGGCATCACCGCCGTCATGCGCACCATCACCGACGCCGAAATCACCGGCACCGAGACGATCGACGGCATCCCCACCTACCGAGTCGAATCCACGGTCGATTCGTCCCTGCTCACCCTCTTCGGCAACCCCCAGTCCGGCGTCCCGCTCCAGCTCAAGGCCTGGATCGGCATCGACGACCCCCTCGTCTACCGCATCGAAGTCGTCGGCGGCGTCATGGCGCGCGAGGAAGCCAACCTCATCCGCCGCCTCAACCTCAGCCAGTTCGGCGCGGACTTCGATATCCAGCCCCCGCGCTAGAATCCCTCGGTGACCCGCTCCAACAACGACGAACCCGCCTCCTCCGAAAGCGTGTCGACGCGCGCTCGCACCACCTCGCAGCAGCGCTGGCTCCTCTTCGCCGTCGCGGCCGGCGTCTTCGTTGCCGCCGATGACCAGACCTCCATCGTCACCATCCTCCCCGCGCTCATCCAGGACATCGGCCTCACCGTCGATGACCTCTACCAAGCCTCCTGGGTGATCAATGGCTACCTGCTCGGCTACCTCGTGGCGCTCCCCATCGTCGGCCGCATCGCCGATGTCTACGGTCATGCCCGCGTCTACGCCGCCGCTCTCGCCATCTTCATGCTCGGCAGCGCCCTCGTCGCGCTCTCGCCCACCTTCGGTGCCGTCGTCGCCTCCCGCGCGCTCCAGGCCGTTGGTGGCGGCGCCGTCGTCCCCGTCGCTATGGCCATCGTCGTCGACGAGCTCCCCAGGCACCGCCGCCTGATCGGCCTCGGCGCCATCGCCGCAGCCTCCGAGGCCGGCGCGCTGCTCGGCCCCCTCTGGGGTGGCGCCATCACCCACTGGTTCGGCTGGCGCATGGTCTTCTGGGTGAACCTCCCCATGTCGCTCCCCGTCCTGATCGTCGTCTGGCGCCTCGCCGGCAACCGACGTCGACACGAACCCATCGACTGGCTCGGCGCTGCCATCCTCGGTGTCGCCCTCGCCATCCTCACCTTCGCCCTCGCCGATAACCCCAACGCCGCGCGACCCCTTCCGGCCACGCTCGCACTGCTCACCACCGCCGCTGCCTGCGCCGCACTCTTCTGGTGGCACGAACACCGCACACCCACCCCTCTCGTCCGCCCCGGCCTACTCAAAGCGCGACACGCCATCGCCGCCAACCTTGCCAGCTTGTTGCTCGGTGCCGGCCTGATCACCGTGCTGATCGGCGTCCCGCTCTTCGTCAATCTCGTCCTCGTCGAAAGCCCACTGAGTGGCGGCCTCACCCTCATGCGCCTCACCATCGCAGTCCCCATTGGCGCGCTCCTCGGCGGCTACCTCGCCAGCCGCGTCGGCCTCAGACTCGTCGCCGTCACCGGCATGCTGCTCACCGCCGTCGGCTTCGCCGGCCTTCAGCTCTGGGCCGAAGATCTCTCAGAGCTGCTCCGCACCGTCCCCCTGCTCATCGGCGGCCTCGGCTTTGGCCTCGTCATCGCCCCGCTCAGCGCCGCCGTCCTTCAGGGCCTGCACGAATCCGAACGCGCCACCGCCGCCTCCTGGCTCACCCTCGCCCGCGTCACCGGCATGCTCGTCGGCGCCGCCCTCCTCACCTCAAGCGGCCTCGGCCGCTTCTACGCCCGCGCCGGAGCCATCGAGTTCGATTCCCCGGAGTTCACCCAGCTCGTCGTCGAAGCCGAAGTCTCTACCTTCCGCGAAGTCTTCATCGCCGCCATCGCCGTCATGCTCGTCGCCGCCCTCATCGCCTGGTTCGTCGGTCACGGCGTACGCGACGGCGAGACCGAGCCCTGGTGGACCATCACCTGACGCGTCCATCCTGTTTCGAGTACCGTCACCTACCCCTCCCACGTGACCGGCAGGAAGCGGCAGGCCGATGCCAGATCTCGTACACACCTACTCCATCGTCGCGCTCGACCCCGAGACCGACGAAATGGGCGTGGCCGTCCAGTCCCACTACTTCGGCGTCGGTGCAGGCGTCCCCTGGGCCGAGTCCGGTGTCGGCGTCGTCGCCAGCCAGGCCATGTCCGACCCCGCCTACGGCCCCCGCGGCCTCGACTCGATGCGCAGCGGCACCTCAGCCCCCGAAACGCTCAACGCCCTGCTGCAGCTCGATGACGCTCGCGAGATCCGCCAGGTCGCGATGGTCGACGTGCAAGGTCGCGCCGCCGCGCACACCGGCGCCGGTTGCATCCGGTACGCCGGCCACCACGTCGGCGACCACTTCAGCGTCCAGGCCAACATGATGCTCACCGACGAAGTCGTCCCCGCCATGCGCGACGCCTACACCAGCGCCAGAGGCCCACTCCCTGAACGCCTGCTCGCCGCTCTCGAGGCCGCCCAGGCCGCCGGCGGCGATATCCGCGGCCGCCAGTCCGCCGCGATGCTCGTGGTCAACGTCCACAGCAGCGGTCAGCCCTGGAACGACGTCGTCGCAGACCTCCGAGTCGATGATCACCCCGAGCCGCTCGAGGAACTCCGCCGCCTGCTGATCCTGCGCCGCGCCTACCACGCGATGAGTCAGGCCACCGACCTCGCCCGGCAAGGCGACATCCAATCCGCACTGGTCGGAGGCGCCGCAGCTCGCGAACTGGCGCCGGACAACCTGGAGATCGCCTTCTGGGGAGCCGTCGCCGTTGCGCTCAGCGGCCAGATGGCCGAGGCCACCGGAGCCTTCGATCAGCTCTTCGCGATCGACCCCAATTGGGCAGAGCTGCTCCGCCGCCTACCCGCCGCCAATCTGCTGCCGCGGGACCTGGTGACCGGCATCCTCGGTGCCACCGACCACCACCGCTAGGAGCCACGCCATGCCAGCACCCGATGACTGGTGGCGCCTCGATGCCACCGCCCAGGCCGCCCTCGTCCGCTGCGGCGACACGATGCCGGAAGAGCTGGTCGAAGTCG